>DAHWKF010000065.1 GCA_027343785.1 Leptospirillum sp.
TCTTCCAGTCCTGAAAATGCAGGGATAATTTTCATCTTTGCGCCGGATATATGGCGAAGAGGCAGGATGGCATGGGTCAGGTCTGATCTGCCTGTGCCAGAAGCCTGGCAGCACGGATGGCAAAATAGGTGATGATCATGGATGCTCCTGCCCTGCGGATCGATGTGAGCGTTTCCAGGATGGCCCTGTCGATGTCGATCCAGCCTTCCTTGCCCGCGGCCATCAGCGTGGAGTATTCTCCGCTGACCTGATAGGCGCAAAGCGGAAGATCATGGCGGTCGGCGAGGTCTCTCAGGATATCAAGATACGGAAGCGCGGGCTTGACCATCAATATATCGGCCCCTTCCTCGATATCCAGTGCGGCCTCCCGGAATGCTTCCCTCCGGTTGGCCGGATCCATCTGATAGGAAGACCGGTCGCCGAACCGGGGGCCCGACATCATGGCGTCCCTGAAGGGGCCGTAAAAAGACGATGCGTATTTGACCGCATAAGAGAGGATCAGGGTGTCCTGGAACCCCTTCTGGTCGAGTCGTTTCCGGATGGCCTGGACCCTTCCGTCCATCATGTCGGACGGCGCAACAATATCCGCGCCGGCCTGGGCGTGAACCAGTGCCATTCCGGAAAGGCATTCCAGGGTGGAGTCGTTGTCGACCCGGTTGTCCCGGACGAGCCCGCAATGACCATGGGTCGTGTATTCGTCTATGCAGACATCGGTCATGACGACCAGCCCAGGAAAGTCTTTCTTGAGCATCCTGACGGCGACGGGGACGGGACCTTCCGGATCCAGGGCGCTGGTTCCCGCCTCGTCCTTGGTTTCGGGGATCCCGAAGAGAATCACGCTTTTGATCCCTGACGCCATCGCTTCGCCGACGATTCTGGGCAAGCGGTCCACCGAATGGCGGAAGACGTCGGGCATCGACGGGATGGGTTCGGTTTTTCCTGTCCCGTGGGTCACGAAAAGGGGGAGGATCAGTTGGGCAGGAGAAAGCCTGTTTTCGCGCACGAGGGAGCGGACGGACGGGTTAATCCTGAGTCTTCTGGGCCGGTCTGTGGGGAAGGCCATCATTCACTCCTGCAGGGATCTCTGGTGAAAAACGATTCAAGAAAAATAACGGACGATCTCTGTCATGACAGCGTCGTCTGACGGTTCCCCCGGGACAATCACCCGTACGACTTCCCCTTTTTGAAGCGCGTGGGCTGTCGTGGGGCCGATAGCCAGCGCGGCCGTCTGCCGGATGGAATCTTCATGGCCTGGAAAGAGCTCGACAAGATGATGAAATGCCGACGGGCTGTAATAGACAATCAGGTGGAACTCCCGTTCGTCCAGGGCGGAGACAACCCTCTCCCTCAGATACTCGGGAAGCGCGGGGGGCCGGTTTTCATAGCAGGAAATTCCCCTGACCATGGCACCGAGGGAGATCAGGCCATCGGGTATGGTGCGGTCTCCCCTGTCTCCGCGGATCAGGAGAAACTGTTTTTTCTGACAGTCTTCGGAGCGAAAAAATTCTAGAACACCATTCGCATGGGATTCAAGTGGAGAGCCATCCGGAATGATCCCATAACTGTTCAGGACTTTAGTGGTCGAAGGCCCCATGGAAAAGATCCGGCTGGAGGAGAGCGCGCGGAGGTCTTTGCCAGCCCTTAACAACTGATCCAGAAAATAACGAACACCGTTGGGGCTCAGGAAGATGATCCAGGAAAAAAGGGCAATTTCCCGGATCGCTTTGTCCACTTCTTCCAAAATCTCCGGTGCAGAAGGTGGCCGGATTTCCAGTACCGGACAGCTGACCACCTCGGCCCCGAAAGCCTCCAGAGATTGTTTGAGGGTCGCGCTGGCATCCCGTTCCCGGGTCAGCAAGATTCTTTTTCCAAAAAGAGGACGATTTTTTTGCCAGCCCAGACGCCAGGTCTTTCCTGCGACCCGTCCGATAACAATCGTGGCGGGAGGTTTGATGGGACATTCTTCCAGTACGCGGGAAATCGTCGACATGGTCCCTTCCCGGATTTCCTGGGAAGCGGTCGTTCCCCAGCGGATGGCCATGACAGGGGTGTCGGGAGAAATGCCGTGTTCCAGGAGCCGGGCTGACAGCTTCTTGAAGTGCTCGACTCCCATCAGGATCACCAGTGTCTGGTCAGGGAGGGAAAGCGCGTCCAGTGTCTTGTCCGGAAGTTTCTCAGGGTTGTCATGACCGGTCATGACAACGATCCGGGAATTGGTGTCCCGGTGGCTGACCGGAAGGCCCGCGTAGGCCGGCGCAGCGGTGACAGAAGTGACACCGGGAATGACTGCGTAGGGGATCCCTGCGTTTTCAAGGGCGAGGCCTTCTTCCCCCCCCCGTCCGAACACAAAAGGATCACCGCCTTTCAGGCGGACAACGGACAAGCCTTTCGAAGCCCTGTCGATCAGGACCGACTCGATTTCACGCTGGGACATCCGCGGATGTCCCCGTTCCTTTCCGACATCGATCCGCTCGGCACCGGAAGGGGCAAGATCCAGAAGATCCGGATGGGCCAAGTGGTCGTACAAAACGACATCCGCCTCTTCCAAAGCCTTTTTCCCGCGCAGGGTCAACAGCCCGGGATCACCGGGACCCGCTCCGACCAGGATCACGTGACCCTTGGGGTATATTCCCGGTTTTCTCCTGTCCAATGAAACCTTCTCCTGAAATAAATATTTCTCGCAGTACTGGGAATGACAAGCCGTTCGCCGGGGATTTCGAACGGTTCGGCCCCGGATCTCGCGGTCCATTCGTGTCCATCTTTCCCGAACGAATGAGTCCGCAGGAGACAAACACCCGGTCTGCATGGGGACTTGCAGCGGTTCACAATCGAACGAAGTGTGCGGTCAATCTCCGGGACCCTTTTCAATTTTCAAGAGGATCCCTGCGGGAACCGTCTTGCCGACATACTCTAGCACAGATGCACCGGATCCCCGATGTTGAATGACCATTATCGAATGAGTGGGCAACGGGTTCAAGCGGGTCGGGAAAAGCAGCATTGTCGAAGCATTTTTACCGCTTTGCCGGGAACTGTTCTTTCAGGGCATCAGCAGGGGATGGGAGAGAGCGGAGAATGTTGGCAGGAGCGGTCGTACTGTCGCCAGGGAGGATGACGACAGGAGTATCAGGGGTGCCGGTTCAGGATCGAATCCAGAATTTCCCCGGCTCCTTCCGCGAGAAGCCGGGACCCCAGTTCAATTCCGACCTGTTGGGCTTCTTCTTCGGATCGGATGGACTGTCGGGAAATAGCTCGGACGCGCCGGGTTCCCGCCAGGTTCAGGACCCGTCCCTCCAGGATCAAATGTCCCGGGGATTCCCAAACGGCAAAGGCAGCGATCGGAACCTGGCATCCCCCGTTCAGGCTTTTGAGAACGCCTCTTTCCGCTGCGACGGCTATGTGGGTTGGTCTGTCGGAAAGCGAGCGGGCAAGATTTCCGGTCGTTTCGTCCTCTTCCCGAATTTCAAGACCCAGGGCGCCTTGTCCGATGGCGGGCAGCATGATATCGGGGGAAATCCATTCCCGGATATCCCCCGCGTGGCCGAGTCTCTTCAGACCGGCTCCTGCCAGGATCACGGCATCCACCACTCCTTCGTTCATCTTCCGGATTCGGGTTCCCACGTTACCGCGAAGGGGCACAAATTCAAGATCGTTCCTGAACTCCCGGATTTGGGCGAGCCTTCTGAGGGAGGAGGTTCCGACCCGGGCATTTTGGGGGAGGCTTGTCAGGCTGGAAAAGTGCGGAGAAAGAAAGGCGTCACGGGGGTCCTCCCGCTCGAGGGTTGCCGCCAGGGTCAGACCCTCCGGAAGAAATGCGGGGACGTCTTTCATGCTGTGGACGGCCAGGTCGATTTCTTTTTTCAAGAGGGCTTCTTCGATCTCTTTGACAAACAATCCTTTTCCGCCAACTTCCGAGAGCTGTCGATCAAGAATGACATCCCCCGTCGTCTTGATGACGACAATTTCGGGTTCGATGCCGGAAATCTCCCGGATTTTGCCGGCTACGTGGCGGGCTTGCCATAATGCGAGTTCGGAACCTCGGGAGCCGATTTTGAGTCGCTTGGTGGACATCAGGCGGGAGATTCTCCCTCGACAAGGCCCGATGAAGACAGGGGAAGGCGGGAAGTATTTTCCTTTTCGTGTGGTTGTGAAAGGTTTTTTTCCGACAGATCCGCTGGCAGACCATAGCATTTGGTCACCCATTCCCTGACTTCGTCAATGTCCGGGGATTGCCGTATCGCCTGGTATGTCGGATGGAGGATCTTGTTGATCAGGGAGCGTGTCAGAATATCAACCTTTTCGCGTGCATCCGGGGGCAGGGAGGCCAGAACGGCCTGATAGCGCTCCAGCTCGGCTTTCCGGAGGGCTTCCGTGTGGTTTCTCAAGGTCTGGATCAGAGGAACCGTGGAGCGGTCGGCCTGCCATCGGACGAAAGCCTCAAGCTCCTCGCGCACGATTTCCCTGGCCTGGAAGGCTTCGTATTCCCGTTCGCGCTGGTTGGCTTCGACCACCGTCTTCAAATCGTCGATGTTATAGAGAAAAATCCCCGAATGACGGGTGATTGCCGGATCGATATTTCTGGGAACGGCGATGTCGATCATGAACAGGGTGCCGGACTTCCGCCTGTCCATGACGGACGAGATCATTTTTTCATTGATCAGGTAGGTGTCGGCTCCTGTTGAGCAGACGACCATGTCCGAGGCGACGAGCCGGTTTTCGAGGTCGGTGAAGGGAGCATAATGCGCCTGATATTCCGCTGCCAGTTCCTGACCTTTCTGGGCATCGCGAAGCATCAGGGTCATGTTTCCCACTCCCAATTTTCGCATATGACGTGCCGTCAGCTGGGCCATATCCCCTCCCCCCAGGAGGAGGACGTTCTTGTCATGCATATCCTGGAAAATTTTTCTGGCGAGCTGGCAAGCCGCGTAACTGATGGAAACCGGGAGATTACTGATGGCTGTTTCTGTCCGGACTCTCTTGGCAGAAGCAATGGCTCGCTGGAAAATCTGGTTCAGCATCGGGCCGGTCAGGTTCAGGGAACGGGACCGTTCATAGGCTTCCTTGACCTGTCCGGTAATCTGGGGTTCGCCAATCACCATGGAGTCCAGGCTTGAGGTCACTTCAAAAAAATGGAGGGCAGCCTCCTGCCCGGTCAGATGGTAAAGGTACGGGCGGAGAGAGTGACCTTGCAGGACAGGGTGTGTTTCCTGGAGGAAGGAGAGGAAAAATTCCGGGTCGGGGGAGGAATGGGTTGTTACGGTCAGAATTTCCACCCTGTTGCATGTGGAAAGAATCAGTGTTTCGAGAACCCCTTCACGTCGGGAAAGAGTTTTGAGGGCGTCATTGAGATGTTCCTTCGGATATGCCAGCCGTTCCCGGATCTCGATGGGAGTGGTTTTGTGGTTGACGCCCGCCAGAGTCAGTCTCAGCAAATCGAACCCTCCAGTCCCGGAGTGACATTTTTCCCTTCCGGAGAGGAATGATCCTTGCGGGATGATTGCAGGGTAAAGGTAAATTCAGAAAACTGAATGACCGCCTCCCATATATAGATTCACCGCAAGAATCGTCACAGCGAAAAGGAAGAAGCCCGCTATCGAAAGGTATGCTGCCTGCTTCCCCCGGAAGTCTCTCCTTCGCCGCAAAAGGACCAGCGATAAATAGAGAAACCACACCAGGAGGGCCCATGAACCTTTTTGCCCCCATGGCCAGATCGTCGCGTATGTTCTGTATGACCAGATCATGACAAAGATCAGCCCGAGGGTCAAGAACGCGAATCCAAGACCATTGAACTCCTGGTTCAGATGATCAAGAAATTCCAGTGATGGCAATTTGTTAAAAAAATAATTGAATATCTTCTTTCGCAGAAACATGTCGAGAATCAGGTAAAAACAGGAAACAAAAAAGGCCAGGGCAGCAGACGCCAGTCCCAGGTCGATGAGAACCGAATGGAGAGATATCAGAATACTGGTTGTCGGGCTTTTGAGAAAGGAGGAGTCCGTTGATACCCCGAGGACAAAAAGAAGGCTCAAGAACGATACGGGAAAGACAACAATGCCCAGAATGTGGGCTTTCCGCTGATGCTCGAGAAACAAGAAAACGATGACGAGCGCCCAGGAAAAGAAAGAGATTGCTTCCTTGAGCGATATCAGGGTGACGTGACCGCGCGAAGTAAAGAGGATAAACAGGGAAAGGGTATGGAGTAACGCACCTCCAACCCCGGCGGTGATTCCGGCCCATGGTACGGCCTTGTGTCGACTGCTCAGGATATCCCATAGGAGGAGAATAAAGGCGCCGAGATAAAATCCCGCGGCAATTTTCAGGAGCAAAACATCCAGAAATGTCAGTTGGAGTCTCCTTGATACGGGATGACAGGAATGTTCATTTTTCGGGTGTCATAATAATTGTAAGGAGGACCCCCCGGCTTGATCGGGCATCCTCCTTCTTGGCTTTTTATCAATTTTGCCATTATATCACCGAATTCTGACAGGTGGGAATGGTTTGTCTTGCCGGGCTTCAGAAGGTTGGGCTAGAATGGGCCATGGTTGATTCCTTGCCCCCAATTCCCGGAGAGACGTCGGAAGGCATGTCCAGAATGGACGCCCGCAGGGCACTGACACGCGAAGGGGTTTTTTCGAAGCCTTTCCGACTTCCAAGGGAACCTGTTGCCCTTCCAGGATGCGATCCGACGACCATTTCTCTTCTGGGCAAGGCCATGCTGGATTTTTACAGGGAACTTGATCACCTGTACTTCCAGTCTCTGGAGCCCGGCTCACCTTTTGCTTTTGTGCACGAGATCCTCGACGCCGGCAAACCGGACGATCTCCTCCAGTTTGCGCGGGCGAAAAAATTCCGCCATGACCTGCCGCTTGTCCTTCGCCCCGACCTTCTCCTGACTGCATCTGGACCCGTTTTGACGGAAATGGACGCTGTACCGGGAGGAATGGGGATTCTTCTCAAGATCTCACGCATCTTGCAAGACCATGGACAAACAGACATCTGGGGGGGTGTCCAGGGCATTCTGGAAGGTTTTGCGGGGATGATCCGATCTTTGTATCCGGCTCCCTGTCTGGCCATCGTGGTTTCGGAGGAGTCGAGGGATTATTGGCCGGAGATGGTTTTCCTGGCGAAGTGCCTGTCTGAGGCCTATTTCCCGGCATTCTGCCTCCGTCCGCATGAAATCCGGTTCGACGAAGGTGGGATATTTTATCGCGACCCTCAGATGACGGATCATCGCATTTCGGTTGTTTACAGGTTTTTTGAGCTTTTTGACCTGCCGAACATTCCAAAATCCGACATCCTGCTTTACTTTGCCAAGGGTGGAAAGCTCAAGATCACTCCCCCCATAAAGCCATGGCTGGAAGAGAAAGCGGCACTGGCGCTTTGGAGAAATCCGAGACTCCGTCCGTTCTGGAAGGCCAGGATGGAACCGGATTCTTTCGGTCTTTTGGACCGTCTGATCCCTCCGACGTGGATACTGGATCCGGCCCCGGTTCCAGCCTGGGCATTCGTTCCCGATCTGTTCATTGGCGGGAGACAACTCTGGGATTTTGGTGAGCTCAGGAGGTTGACTCAGAAAGAGCGACACATCATCATTAAACCATCGGGTTTTTCACCGCTCGCATGGGGCAGCCGGGGGGTTGTCGTCGGCCATGATCTTTCGGAAGAAGATTGGCAGAAGGCACTTGATGAGGCATTTTCGGCATTCTCTTCCACGCCCCATGTTCTGCAACCATTTTTAAAAACGTCTCCGGTTCCCTGTCCGTCCTGGGATCCTTTGACCGGACTGCCGACAGAGGAAAAAATGCGGGTGCGCGCCTGTCCCTATTATTTTGTCGTGGGACAAAACGTATGGATGGGCGGGATCATGGGGACTGCCGTTCCGTTGGACAAGAAAATCATCCATGGCATGGTGGATTCAATCATTTTTCCGGCTGCTCGCCCTGAAGTGCTTTTCCCCGGACCTGTTTCCGAGGGAAAAGGGACAATCATTCCGGACTGAAAACATCATAAAGAACAGGATATCTGAATGGAAGAATGGCAACAGCTCCTGGTGGACGGGATCAACCGATCCAGCCAGCTCCCTCCCCAATGGCGTTCTTCAAAGGAAGGCGTTGACCAGGGGGATGTCGAGAAAACATTCCCGATCCGGATTAACGGTTACTATAGCTCCCTGATTTCAGATCCGGACGGACCGATCGGTCGGCAGGTCATTCCGGATTCCGAAGAAGTCCTTGATTTTGAAAGCCCGGTCGACCCTTTGGGTGAGGATACGGACAGTCCTGTTTCCGCCATCGTCCACCGGTATCCGGACCGCGTCCTGTTTCTCGTGACCAACCAGTGCCCCATTTATTGTCGTTACTGTACCAGGAAAAGGATGATCGGGACTCCGGAAGGTGTGGTCACCAGACGGGAAGTGGAGGAAGGGATAGAGTATATCAGGGATCACCCTGAAGTCAGGGACGTTGTCCTTTCTGGTGGAGACCCCCTGATGCTGAAGGACGACTATCTGGAGTTCATTCTTTCAGAACTTCGGAGGATTCCTCACCTCGAAATCATAAGGATTGGGAGCAGGGTCCCTTCTTCCCTGCCGCAGAGGGTCACGCCGGAACTGTGTTCCATGCTGAAGAAGTACCATCCTCTTTTCATGAACCTGCATTTCAACCACCCCGACGAGATCACCCCGCAGGCATCCCTTGCCTGCAATATGCTGGCGGATGCGGGGATCCCGCTGGGATGCCAGACGGTTCTGATGAAAGGGGTCAACGATGATCCGGATATCCTCAAAAAACTTTTCCAGAAGCTTTTGACGATCCGGGTCAAGCCCTATTACCTTTATCAGGCCGATCTGACCCGGGGAGCGAACCATTTCAGAACACCCGTTGCGGTCGGGCTGGAAATCATGAAGAAACTCCAGGGGCATACGTCCGGTATGGCTATCCCCCACTTTGTAATCGACGCTCCCGGAGGCGGCGGGAAAATCCCGATTCTTCCCCAGGAATATCTGGTTTCGATGGAGGATGGTGATGTTGTCCTTCGCAATTATGAGGGAAACGTGTTCACTTATCCGGACATCATTCTTCCCGAAACAGTCCGCGAGGAGGGAGGACTGGGATCACCCGAACCGGAGGTTGGGCCATTGGGAAACAGAAACGGTCACGCAGGAAAATAGTCTGAAGCCCGAGGGGAGAGTTATGGTGGATTCTGTCACGGAGAAGAACCCCCGTCCGGACTTTTCCTTCCCGGAGGAGGAGAGGCGGGGGGTTTATCATGCGATATACACCCGGCGGGACATCCGGAAGGAATTTCTGCCGGACCCTGTTCCCTCAGATACCCTTGCACGCTTGCTGAAGGCTGCCCATCATGCACCTTCCGTCGGTTTTATGCAGCCCTGGAACTTTATTTTGATCCGGGATCCCAAGGTGCGTTCCGTTCTGAAACACGCTGTCGACAAGGAAAGACACGCAGCGTCAATTATCTTCGAATCTCCACGGGCTGAGAAGTTTCTGTCACTGAAGGTAGAGGCCATTTTGGAGGCTCCCGTCGTCATTGCTGTGACAATCGATCCCTCAAGGGACGGCCCGCATGTCCTGGGGCGTCTTTCCGACCCTGATACCGATCTTTACAGTGCCGCTTGCGGAATCATGAATATGTGGCTTGCCGCCAGGGCAGAAGGAATTGGCATGGGTTGGGTCACCATTTTCCGAAAGGGAGATATCCAGAGCGCGCTCAAGCTTCCATTCCACATCCGGCCGATCGGATTGCTTTGCCTCGGATATGTTCGTGAATTTCCGGCCAGACCCATGCTGGAAACGGAAGAGTGGGCATTCCGGCAACGCCTTTCAAACCTGGTGGCGGTGGACAGCTGGGAAAACCGGAGCGGAGAGTTCTGGGAAGATTTCAGTTCAAGGCTCGATGAGCCGGACGAGTTTCATTGGGAACACTAAGCGACAGCCAGATTATCCGGCTCATCGAGTCGGGGGGCATTCGGGACAGTGGAGGGAGCAGCCCTGACCTGTTGCTTTCCCGTGTTCAGCCCGCTTCGATCGACCTGGCGATCGGGGATACCGCCTACCGTATCCGCTCAAGTTTCCTGCCGAAGGGAGAAAGTGTTGCGTCGCTCCTTCCCGGTCTTACCCTTTATCCTGTTGACCTTAACGTCCACCCCTATCTTGAGAAAGGGGCCGTTTACCTTATTCCCTTGGCAGAAAACCTGTCATTGCCAGCGGGGATAGAAGGGAAGGCCAATCCAAAAAGCTCGACGGGAAGGGTTGATGTCTTTACACGGGTCTTGACCGAAAAGGCCCAGCGTTTTGACGAAGTTCCGCCGGGATACGAAGGTCGCCTGTATCTGGAGGTTTTTTCCCGGTCTTTTCCGCTGAAAGTCAAACCGGGCCTTTCCCTTTCCCAGCTCAGGCTGTTTGAAAACAGGCATATCCTGACCGACAGGGAATTGGGAGACCGGCACAAGCGATACCCCCTCTTCTGGTATTCTGACGGTGTGCCCGGTGAAATGGCTGAATTCCGCGAGGGAATCACGCTGGGTGTCGACCTTTCTTTCGATGCTGTCGTGGGGTACAAGGCTCGTTCCAACACCACGGTTCTGGATATGACTGGCTCCTTGACCAATCCCGCAGAACCATTCTGGGAGCCGATCAGCCGCCCCGAAGCGGGCAGCCTGATTCTGGAGCCTGAATCATTTTACCTTTTCGCTTCCCGGGCAAAAATACGTATTCCCTCCGATATGGCCGGTGAAATGGTCGAGTTTGACGCTCAGTCGGGAGAGCTCAGGACGCATTATGCCGGATTTTTCGATCCCGGATTTGGGCTTGTGGATGAGGGCGCAAGAGCCGTTCTGGAAATCCGGCCCCACGATGTCCCGTTTCGTGTTGTGGACGGGCAGATGATTTTCCGGCTGCGGTTTGAATGGATGGATTGCCCTCCACTCCACCCATACGGGGTCGAAATCGGATCCAATTATAGCCGGCAGGCCTTGAAACTGAGCAAATATTTCGAAGGCTTCCCCTTTTCGTTTCGCCGGTGAGTTCTCCTCCCCCGATTTGACAGGGGTAGGCTCCGGTTTTAGACTTCAGTTAGGACGAATCCGATACAAGGGTTTGTTGTCAGCGCAGGATTCGAACCATCCGAGTTTCACTTCTTTCTCCCGACGGGAGCAAATAGTCATATGAGTGATCATCGACATACAGATCCCACCAACGAAGATCTTTCACATCCGCAATCGTCCGGAGAATCCCGGGAGAGGGACGGGGACGGTCGCGTACGCGAAATGGCCGAGATCATTGACCAGGTCTCGCATGAAGTCAACGACGATGAATCCAAAAAAAAGCTTTACCGTTTAAAGAAGCGTTTGTTTGACCTGGAAGCGGACTGGAGCCGTTGCGCCCAGGAACGTGAAAAAATGGAAGAGATTCTGGAGAAGCTCAGCAGCCCGGCATTCCGGATGGGAACATTGCTGGGGAAGACAGAGGAAGGTCTCGGCTGGATTGCTGTGGGTGGCTCCGATTACTTTAGCCAGATTGATCCGAGAATCAATCCGGACGAACTTGAAGCGGGACAGAGAGTCCGGCTCAACGAAGCTCTTTCGATCGTTGGAACGGCAGGACCCGAGCCCTTTGGGGCGATCGTCCAGGTCAGCAAGGTCCTTCCGGACGGACGGGTCGAAATCGGGGGAGACCGCTCTGTGGCGGGGGCTCCTTCAGCCGTTGTGGGACGGGCAGCATCGCTCAAGGATGTTCCGGTGGCGCCGGGAGACTCCCTGCGGCTGGACAACACCTCCCGCCTCGCTGTCGAATATTTGGGTGGTCGCCAGGAGAACCACCTGCTGGAAGAAGTTCCCGAAGTATCATGGAAAGATGTGGGAGGACAGAAGAAAGCCATCGAAGAGATCCAGAAGGCGATCCTGAATCCTGTCCTTCATGAGGATTTATACGCCAGATATCGTTTTCGATCTCCGAAGGGATTTCTGTTGTTTGGTCCCCCAGGTTGCGGCAAAACCCTGATCGGGAAAGCAACCGCCCATCAGTTGGCGCTGGAAATGCAGGAAAAGGAAGGACGACCGATCAAGGGTGTCTTCTTCCATATCAAGGGTCCTGAAATTTTCAATATGTGGCTGGGTGAGTCCGAAAGAATTGTCCGGGAGCTTTTTGAACAGGGGAGGGAAGCCCGGAAGAGGGGGGATTTCCCGGTTCTGTTCATTGATGAAGCCGAAGCCATTCTCGGGACCCGAAGATCGATCCGTTCCTTCAATATCCACAATACGTTGGTTCCGATGTTTTGCGCGGAAATGGATGGAATGTCCGGTCCAAACGGATTTATGGTGATTCTGGCCACCAACCGCCCGGAAATGATCGATCCGGCTATTTTGCGTCCAGGGAGGATCGATCGGAAGATCCGGGTTGTTCGTCCCGACAGGGAAGCCGCGATGGAAATCCTGTCCATTTACCTCACGGGAGACATCCCGATCGCGGGGGTTGCGGAAGGTGTTCCTTCTGACCAGGCGAGACAGGATCTTGCCAACCGCTTTCTGGAAAAATTGTATGCGCCGACGGAGGAAAATGCGCTTCTCGAGGTTGTCTTGCGTAGCGGAAGAAGGGAAGTTCTGCACCGATCCGACCTGGCCAGTGGAGCCCTTCTTGCGTCCATTGTGGATCGGGCGAAAGAAAAAGCGCTCCTGAGGGAGATGGGACAAATGGAAGGGGAAGCCCGGGGGGTATCGCTGGAAGACTTGCTCCAGGCGACAAATGACGAGTTTGAAGAAGGGGATATCGTTCCAGCGACCGATGGCGCAGAAGACTGGATGACCCTTCTGGATTTGCGTCAGCGCGATGTGGTTGATATCAAGCGATTTGACAGGGGGAACCGCGAACGGAAGGTGCTCGAGCGTCGGGCCATCGAATGACGGAATTCCAGATTGTGATGGGGATCGAGACCGAATACGGGATTGTCCGGAACGATCTCCGGGAGTCCGACCCCGTCATCGAATCGATGGAGCTTGTGCGGGCTTACCAGTCGGCGGATCTTACGGGATGGCTTTATCAGGGAGAGGATCCGTCCCTTGACGCCCGCGGGTTTCGGGTGGATAACCTGGCACAGGATGAAGAGGAAAGGGCGTTTACCCGGAGCGATTACAAGAGATTCTTTTCCTT
>DAHWKF010000077.1 GCA_027343785.1 Leptospirillum sp.
GAAAAAGTTCCCCGCAAAGGGGAGTCTGTCGGGGGGGATGGCGTGTTGGGGGATGCCGCGGGAATCCATCGGTACCGGTAAATCTTGCGAAATACATCGTGCCGCGCATGGAAATCTGCGGGAACACAGGCTCCCCGAACAATCCGGACACCGGCGGGGAGAAAATGGTTCACCCCTTTCACGAGGGTTTCAGGCGTCCATTTTTCACCGTCAACATCGCAATGAAAAACCTGGCCCGTGGCAGAAACTCCCGCGTCGGTCCGGCCTGATCCGGTCACGCGAATATCCTGCCGGGTCAGTTGGGTGAAGGCCTCTTCCACAACGTCCTGTACAGCCCCCCCGCCGGTCTGCGATTGCCATCCATGGAAAGGCCTTCCGTCGTAGGAGACAACAAACGCGAACCGTCTCAAGGGTGACAGACGCCTCCTCCCGCTCAGCGAAGAAGTGCCGGCGGGTGAATGGTTCTCAATGGGTCATCCCTCTGAGGGCGTTGGCCGGTCCCGGGCCAGCTCGCTCCAGACGTCCTTTAAATCCACCCAGAGCTCAAGCTCGCTGTTGATGGCTTCTTCCCAGGCTTTCCAGTCTTCCGGCCTGCCGGAGTTTTCGAATGTTCCGGGTCCAAGCGCCTTTCTTGAAGCCATCTCCGTTATCATGTGACGGCCCTTCCATTCTGTCAGCAGGGCGTCATAACGGGCAATCCGAGCCACTTTTTCCGGATTCATCCAAAGTTCGCGATCTGGATGGGTTTGGCTCCGGCGTTCAGGATGCTGATGGCCGAAGCGACCTGGCCGGCAATGGCCTCATAAGCTTTGGAGATCGGGGACTGGGGCTGGGCTATGCCAATCGGCACACCCAGATCGCCACCTTCCCGTATGGCAAGGTCGATGGGAATGCGACCCAGAAAAGGAACCTGGAGTTCCTTGGCGGCCATTTCTCCGCCCCCCTGGGAAAAGATCGGAGTCTCATGCTGACAGTTCGGGCAAATGAACATGCTCATGTTTTCGATAATCCCGAGAATCGGCACATTCACCTTCTGGAACATCGCCAGACCGCGACGGGAGTCGGAAAGGGATACCTCCTGGGGGGTCGTCACGATCACCGCTCCTGACAGGGGGACAAGCTGGGCCAGTGACAGTTGCGCGTCACCTGTGCCGGGAGGCATGTCAACGATCAGGTAATCAAGGTCTCCCCATTCCACGTCACGCACAAATTGCTGGATGACGCCGTGAAGCATTGGACCCCGCCATATCAAAGGCGTGCCGGGTGCGACCAGAAAAGCCATCGACATGCAGGCGATTCCGTTGACGGAGGGGGGGATGAAACGGTTCTCAACCTGCTTGGGCTGGCTTTTGATCCCCAGCATCATTGGAATGTTTGGTCCATAGACATCGGCGTCAAGAATGCCGACTTTTGCACCCAGGGCCTTGAGGCCCACGGCAAGGTTCACGCTTGTCGTCGATTTGCCGACACCGCCTTTTCCGCTGGACACAGCCAGAACGTTCTTGACGCCGGTGATCGGCGCTTTTCCGGCAAACGTCCCGGATGTGGTCCTGGCCGTGAACGCGATTTCCGTCGATGTCACGCCGGGAACCGTCGAAAGAGCTTCATTGCAGGATTTTTTCATCTCGTCCTTGAGCGGACATGCGGGTGTCGTCAGAACGATGGTGAAAGAAACCTTTCCGCCATCGATCGCTAGGTTTTCGATCATCTTCAGCGTGACGAGGTCTTTTTTGAAGTCGGGTTCGATCACCCTGCTCAGGGCCTGCCAGACTTTTTCTTCCACAACTTGAGTCATCAAACTCTCCTTAGGGATTGCCCCGAACGATATTGAGCCGGGGTGTGGTGTTGACCTGTTGAATGAACGTGGCGACGTATTTCCCTGTATTCATCATCTTTCGTTTTGCGTATCCAGACGATTTTTTTTCATCGGGTCAGGTTTCTGCCGGATTCTTCCGGATCGAAAGGGCGGAACAGGATCGAAAAATCTGTTCTGGAACATTGGCCCAGAACGCCGTCTTCCCGGAGCAGGCGGATATTGTCTCCTTCTTCCCAAAGTTTCTGGTAATGCCGTCCATCCGGGTCGATCCATGACGGGCTGAACAAAATCCATTCTCTCCGGTGGTGAGAATGTGGTGGCAAGCGTTCAAGGAGCCTCCGGAATTCCTGTTCTCCGATTTCCGGCTCCCCCTTTCGGGCCACGACAAAATCCTGATAGGACACATGTTTTTTCACATGTTTGAGCCGCTGGATCAATTCGGGAGCCTCCAGGGCTTCAGAAGGAACCCTCAGGCTCACCCGCAGCCAACGCGATGAAAATCGCCGATGATCTTCCACCCCGCCGGAAGGTGGGGCCGTCAATCCCGATCGTTCCATTCTTCAAGCCAGGCCATCTGAATGGCCTCCAGAATTTTTTCGTTCGAGGCTTTCGGATCTCCGGAAAAACCCGGAAGTTCAGTCACATACCGGTGCAGATCGGTGAACCTCACCGTCAGGGGATCGATGTCCGGATGGTGCTCCAATAGCTGGTAACCGATTTCGTGGGGCTCGTTCCAGTTCACTCGAAGCGCTCCTTTTGACAGTTGTCATGTCTGTAAATTCCGTTCAATGTTCGTGTCCGCCTTTCGAGCACGGGGGAATACGGACCGAAATATCGCCATGTATGATCGCCTGGCAGGAAAGACGCGATTTCAGGGTCAGGCCTTCCGCTTCGTCGAGCTGGTCCTCTTCGTCTTCCTCCATGGGTGAAAGACTGTTTCCCCCCTCTTCAACGATCACGTGGCAGGTCGAACACGCACAGACCCCCCCGCAATTGTGTTCGATCGGAATGCCCGAACGCAGGGCCGCCTTCAGGATAGACTCTCCATCCGCGGCTTCAATGGTTTTTCCGAGTTCCGGAAAATGAATTTTGGGCATTCGGTTTCTCCCGGTCCTAATTGTCTACAGACTTCCCGCCCAGCGCTTCCTGGACGGAATGGTTCATCAGCCGTTCGGCCAGGGGTTGGGTGACCTGATCCAGCCGGGACGTTTCTTCCCGGACCTTTCGTCCGTCCTGTCCCCCCATGGATTCCTCCAGGCGTTTCATCTGTTCCTGGATCTGCGCCCGTTCAGGCGGAGGAACAATGGCGTCGTCAAGGCGCTGCAGGGCCCTTCTTGTTGCGTTCAGAACCGTCTGGGCTTCCGTCCGTGCGTCGATCAGGAGTCTTGTTTCGAAGTCTTCCTTGGCATGAAGGAAGGAATCCTTGATCAAATCCCTGACATCTTCGCGGCTCAGTCCGTAGGAAGAATGGACGACTACACCCTGGGATTGCCCGGTTTTCTGATCAACAGCGCGGACATCCAGAATGCCGTTTGCGTCGATCATGAAGGTCACCTCGATCCGCGCCGCTCCGGCAACCATCGGATCGATCCCTGTAAGGGAAAATCTGGCGAGGCTCCTGTTGTCCTTGGCCAGTTCCCTTTCTCCCTGGAGAACATGGATGTCAACGCGCGTTTGTCCATCCAGAAAAGTGGTGAACATTTCCTTCGCCTGCGTAGGAATGGTTGTATTCCGGGGGATCAGTGTCGACATGACCCCTCCCATCGTCTCGATTCCGAGAGAGAGCGGGGTAACGTCGAGCAAAAGCAGGTCCTTGCGTTGCCCTGACAGAATATGCCCCTGAACGGCTGCCCCCTCGGCGACGACCAGATCCGGATCGACCGTGTCGTAGATGGGCTTTCCGAAAAGTTCGCTGACAGCTTCCTTGATTCGGGGAAGACGCGTCGCCCCCCCGACCAGTATGACGCCGTCAACCTGGTCAACGGTGATCCCCGCGTCTTCCATGGCTTGATGGACTGGGGAGAGCGTTCGCTGGATCAGGGGCTCCACCAGATGGTTCAAGGTTTTTCGGGTCAGGGTGGATTCGAACCCGAGAGAAGGGATGGAAATCTTGACACTGTCGGTGCCGGAAAGGGCGATCTTGGCTTTTTCCGCCTCTTTGCGGAGAAGATCCCGGACCTCATAACGGTCGGCCGCTTTTTTCAGGGCGGGTTGCTCCGACAGCCAGTGGTCGACGATGGCCTGGTCGAAGTCGTCCCCCCCCAGGTGGGTATCTCCGTTGGTCGCCCGTACTTCGAATATCCCCTTTCTGATTTCGAGAAGGCTGAAGTCGAATGTGCCGCCTCCCAGGTCATATACAGCGAAGGTCCCGTCCTTTCCGGACCCGAATCCGTATGCCAGGGCCGCCGCTGTCGGTTCGTTCACGATCCGCAGGACGTTGAGACCGGCCATCTGTCCAGCGTCTTTCGTCGCCTGGCGTTGAGCGTCGTTAAAATAAGCGGGTACGGTGATGACGGCGTCCTGAACTGTCTGGTTCAGATACATTTCGGCCCTTTTCCGGAGTTCCCCCAGGACGATGGCTCCAATTTCAGGTGGAGACAGGTGCCGGTTCCGGAATTTGTCCGGGATCATGGGCAGGTCCCGGACAGATTCCACCGGATAGGAGAGACGGGAAAGCTCTGGAACGACATCGGCATAGCTTTTTCCCATCAATCGTTTGGCCGAATAGATGACGGTCGTCTCCGGGTCATTCAGGCGGGCCCGGGCGGAATAGCCTGCCTGGATGCCGGCAGAAGACAGGGCGACGACAGAAGGCAGAAGGGGACGTCCTTCTGCGTCCGGGATAACCACAATGCGGTCGTCCATCATGACGGCCACGAGGGAGTTGGTCGTTCCCAGATCAATCCCGACTATAGTTCTGGACACTCGATGATTCCTCTTGGGTTCAGGTTTTCAGGACAGGCCCAGGATCCCGCTGGCCCTTGAGGTCCCGTTCAATGGACTTCAGATATTTCCGGTATTCAAGTTTTTGCCGGAGGGAAGTCCGTTTGTCATTGGTCATGATGGATATGCTCTCCTGTTTTTGGGCGGAGAGTTTGTCCATCGCCTCCATCTCTTCCAGGATCTGTTTTTCCGCCGCAGAGATGTTTTCCGAAAGTCGGGAAAGGGCCTTGGTTTTTCCCTCCTTTTGGACGACGTCCTCAAGGGATTCCTTCAACTCCATCACTTCCATCAACAATGCCGGTGAAAGGGATGTTTTCTGGCCCTGGGGTGAATGGTGCGGCGCCGTGAGATCGAGGTAGTATGCCGCCCGTTCAAACGGGTCTTTCAGGGTCTTGAACGCCTGGTTGACCAGTGCGGCATTTTCCAGGCTGATCAGCTGTTCTCCGGATTCTTCCCCCTGATGAAAGTCGGGATGAAAGATCCGGCTTTTTTCATGAAAGCTTGCCGTCAGCCTTTCGGGTTCGATCAAAAGCTTGACGGGCAAGCCCAGAATGGAAAAGAAATCGGCCTTTCGGCCGATGGGCTGGATCTTGACACATGATGGACAAATATCCGAATCGGATACCGTCTCCCGACAATTCCAGCAAAGAGACGGGTCCGCGTGCGCATGGGAAACGGACATGCCACTTCTCCTTGGGCTTGGACGAACCGGACGGCAGCAAATATTGTCGGGGCGGCTTCCCATTCTGGAAGTCGCCCGGGATACCGATCAGAAACGGGATTAGACGGCGAACGAGGTTCCGCAACCGCAACTGTGGGTCGCGTTCGGGTTCTGGAACTTGAACCCTCCCCCCATCAGTCCGCCCCCCTGATAATCCAGGACGGAACCGTCCAGATAGACCATGGATTTGGGATCGACAATGATGCGGATTCCCGCAGGTCCTTCCTGGACTGTATCAAACTCACCCGGCTCCTCTTCAAACTTGATCAGATAGGAGAGACCGGAACAGCCACCGCCCTCGATTCCGAGGCGCAGAAACTTTCCTTCCTTCTTCTGGGACCTGGACAACCGGATGACTTCTTCTGCCGCTTTTTCCGTCACATTGATCATATTTTCCTCCTTCAGACCTTGACGTTTTCCTTGCTCACACTGTGCTGCGTCTTCTTTGTCTTGTAATCGTTGATCGCGCTCTTGATGGCATCTTCGGCCAGCACGGAACAATGTATCTTGACGGGAGGCAGGTTCAGCTCCTGTACGATGTCCGTATTCTTGATCTGGAGCGCTTCGTCGACGGTCTTGCCCTTGACCCATTCTGTCGCAAGGGAGCTTGAAGCGATCGCACTTCCGCAACCGAAGGTCTTGAATTTGGCCTCTTCGATAACGCCCGCATCATTGATCTTCAGCTGAAGCTTCATGACGTCACCGCATTCGGGTGCTCCGACAATGCCCGTGCCGACATTCTCTTCAGACTTGTCAAAGGAACCCATGTTTCTCGGATTGTTGTAATGGTCTATGACCTTGTCGCTATATGCCATTTGAAGCCTCCCGTTCGTGTATGTTCTATGGACGTCAGTGGGTGTTCCACTGGACGGATTTCAGATCAATCCCATCCTTGGCCATTTCGTAAAGCGGCGACATCTCCCTGAGCCGGCTGACGGCTTCCTTGACGCGCCGGATGGTATATGAAATCTCCTCTTCGGTATTGAAACGGCCAACGGTGAATCGGATTGACGAATGGGCCAGATCGGTTCCCACTCCCAGGGCACGCAGGACATAGGAAGGTTCCAGTGTCGAGGACGTGCAGGCAGAACCGGAAGAAAGGGCGATTTCTTTCAGGCCCATGAGAAGCGCCTCCCCCTCGACAAACGCGAAGGAAAGGTTGGAAACAGAAGGCGAGCGGTGGTCCGGGTCACCGTTGATCGACACATAGTCGAGTTCCTCGAGAATCCCGTTTTCCAGCTTGTTTCTCAAATCCTTGATAAACGCTATTTCCTTGGCCCAGTTTTCTCGAAGAATGCGGCAGGCTTCTCCCATCCCGACGATGCCCGGGGTGTTGAGCGTGCCGGAGCGAAGTCCTCTTTCATGGCCGCCGCCCTCGATCTGGGGGGTGATGCGAACCCTTGGATTTTTCCTCCGGACGTAGAGCGCGCCGACCCCCTTGGGCCCGTAAATCAGATGGGCGTTCATGGAAAGGAGGTCGATATTCATGCGGTTCACGTCGAGAGGAACAGTTCCGGCCGCATAGCTGGCGTTGACATGCAGCAGGACGCCTTTTTCCCGGGTAATCTTTCCGATTTCTTCCAGAGGCTGTATGGTTCCGATTTCGTTGTTGACCGCCATCATCGAGACGAGGATGGTTTCCGGGCGTATGGCCTCCCGTAGCTTTTCCGGATCCAGACGACCCTTGTTGTCGACCGGCAGAATCGTCACGGTGAACCCGTGTCTCTCGAGCGCATGAAGGGGGTCCAGAATGGAGCGGATATCGGTTTCAAGGGCGATCAGATGGTTTCCTTTTTCGCGGTACATTTCCGCGACGCCCTTGATGGCCAGGTTATCCGATTCCGTCATGCCGGAAGTAAAGATGATTTCCTTCGGATCGGCGCTTATGAGAGCCGCGACATCGGCGCGGGCCTGGTCAACCGCCTCCTCGGCCTTCCATCCATAGGCATGGTTCCGGGATGCTGCGTTGCCAAAATTCTCCGTGAAATAGGGAATCATGGCATCAAGGACCCGGGGATCCAGTCTAGTGGTAGCGTGGTTGTCCAGATAAATTGATCGATCCATGAAGGACTCCTCCCGTTGTGGGAACACTATGGGTAAACTCCTCGAGGGACATTTCCTCCAGGAGCCACATGATTTTTCCCTGGATCTTTTCCAGGGGAGAACGTATATCGCAATTGTCGATCTGCTGGCACGTCTTGTCGTGACTGTCCGAGCAGCTCAGGATAGCGACCGGCCCGTCAATGGCGTTGATCACATCCAGTATGGAAACGTCTTTTGACGATTTCTTCAGGGAGTACCCGCCCTTCGGTGCGTGGTGGCTCTGCAGGATCCCTTTCTTGGAGAGTCGCTGCAAGACTTTGGCCAATATCTCCGTCGGAATCTGGTAAGCTTCGGAGATTTCCCAGATATTGACGACCTTCCCTGTTTCCTGCTGGGACAGAAAACTGAGTGCCAAAAGGGCATAGTCAACTTTTTTGGTCAATTTCAGCAACTCAGTCTCCGACATTTATAATCGCAGATCAAAATGGTCTGTGATTAATCTATCATTCTTTCGGGCCTGTGTCAAACCGCATCAGCGAACGGAGGGGGAGGTTAACGGGGCAACCAGCGGGGCGGAATGCTCCCAGATCACCCGGAAGTTATAGTCCATGCGGCGAATGCGCTCGAAAAGCAGCATGGATGATTGTACGACGAGCTGCTTCTGGAAGGGAGAAGACCCGTCCGCCCATCCTTTGGAGCCCTGGAGCAGGATTCTGGAGTCGATGACCGTATAGGGACGTAGCCATTTCGGGGTATCCGGCGGAAGGACCCTCACGGGAATGCCTGCGGAAAGGAGGGATGCGATAGCCTGTGAGTCCTCCTGGAGAGCGTCCGGCTTGACCAGAACCTTCACTCTGACTCCGGCCTGTTCTTTTCTTTTGAGCGCTTCGAGGATCCGGTAGGGTTTGATGAATCGGAAAACAACCATATGAATGGATTTTCGGGATTGGTGGATTTTTCGGACCACGATATTCCGGGCGAACAGACCTCTGCCGGTCGCCTGGCTTCCGGAAGAATCCATTCCGATGCCCAGGCCGACAATGATGCCCAGGAGGACAATCGCGGAAAGGGAGATCCGGCTGAAGGGCGTAATGTTGAAACTCCCGGGTCGGGTCGGAGGCGCCGGCACTTCGAGAGAAAGGGCAAATCTCCCGAAAATCGGAAAATAGATATTGGCCGCGATAAAACCGGCAAAAACATAGACCGTGTCCGACAGAAGGGCATAAAGATAAACGATGACAGAAAGAAGGGATAGGACAAGAAGATAGCCGTTTCGCGTGATGGCTTCTTTTTCAAAGCGGCCCGTCCATATCCTGCTGACTGCCAGGTGGACGAGTGTTGAGACGGTGAACAGGGCCATCCCCCAGCCCACGATCTGGAGCCCTTTGACCTGGTCTGACATAAAGGCGATGGTCAGTCCGGTCATGCCGAAGATCATTCCCAGGATCATGGCGAAGGAGACGCCGATCTGCGTCATGGAAAACTGTTCGTTACGGTGAAGAATTTCCGGATCCTGAAAATCGTCTTCGTTGGAGGAGTCATTGCGGACAGGGGTCTTGTTTTCTGCATCTTCGATCAATGGGGAATCGGCCAAAAAGTCCTCCGGTATATGAGCTTACGGGTGGTGGGGTTCGGTAACGGGAGAAAGCCCGGTGAAGACGACAGGCTGCATATGAAATCGGCCGGCAACGCGCTCACCCAGGAACAGGGTCACGGATATCGGGAGTTGATGCGGTGTGTCCGGAAACGAGATCAGCGTCATGTAGGTATCGCCGGCATGAAAATGGTGGTAGGGAGGGGGATCGAAGGTCCCCAGAACCATCCGTCCATCCGGCTCCACAAAATTGGGAGGCTCGTAGGAACCGATCTCCACGGTTTTTGCCTTTGATTGCGGGTGGAAGGAAAAACGCACCTCGATCCACGTTTTTTTGGCTGTCAGACGGATCGATTCTGCCCGGATGTCGAGGGTCGGATCATGATAGGACTTCTGAAGGCTGAGGGAGAACATGCGGGGAGATTCGACCGTGTTCAGGGGTCCTTTCACGTGCTCGGGGGCCGGAGGTTTCTGTCCGAGAATCATGGACTTGAACATGAAGGATACCATCAGACCGATCAGGAGTCCTGCCAGAACGATCAGCCACTCTCGTGGTTTGAGGTGTCGTATGGGAGCCAGAAAAATATCCAGCATCAGGGAACACTGCCTCCTGTCATAGCTTTCGGGGTGATGATGGAAGCGATACCCTGGATGGAACCGGCGGAAGTTCCGGTATCTCGGGCACAGTCTCGATCTTGACTCTCGACACGCGGTACTTGTCCATGTCGACGATGGTCACCTTCATGTTGTTGACGTAAAAAAACTCCCCACCGCGGGGGATGGTCTGCAACTGGGCGACCACAAACCCGGCCAGAGTCTCGTAATCGTCCCCTTCCGGGATGTCCAGATGATAGTCTTCCCGCAAGTCCCGGATGGATTGCGAGGCGTCAATGAGAAATGAACCGTCCCTCAGCCGTTCGACCGGTTTCTGGATATCGTCGCTCTCATCTTCGATCTCACCCACAAGCTCTTCAAGGAGGTCTTCCATCGTCACAAGCCCTTCCAGGGTTCCATATTCGGAGAGGACCAGGGCCATCTGGGTCCTTCTTTTTTGCATCTCTTTCAGGGTATGGGCGACCTTCATCGATTCAGGGATAAAAAAGGGGGCGTGAACCATATCTGTCAGACGCCCATGGCGGCCCTGGACGAAGCTTTCGAAAAGGTCCTTATAATAAAGGATCCCGACAACATCACCGGTTCCTGTCCGGACGACCGGGTAACGCGAAAACCGGTGGTCCGCCAAAAAACGGGTCGCCTGTTCGATGGTCATGGATGCGTCCATGGTCACCATCTTCATGCGTGGAATCATGACCTCCCGGACAGAGATGTCGGTAAACTTGAAAACACTCTGGATCAGATCCTGCTCCGTCCTGTTGATCACTCCGTGTTCGGTTCCCTCTTTCAGAAGGAGATCGAGCTCTTCGGGGCTGATGGGGTAAGCCGCCCGGCTGTGCTTGATTCCGAGTATAAGGAGCAGGGCCTGGCTGGTGGCCGTGATCATCCGGACGGGAACGGTAAGGAGTTCTGTCAGAAACAGGGTGGGACGGGAGAGCAGCATGGCGATACGCTCATTGTTCCGGATCGCCAGGGTCTTGGGCGCTATTTCTCCCAGGACCAGCATGGAATAGACCTGAAAAAGGATAATGATCCCGACGGAAAGAGGAAGGAGAAAGTGAAACTGTTGAACGGCGGGAATTTCTGTCAGCCGGGGCTTCAGGACCTCATAGGTGACCGTTCCTGTCAGGGCCGACGTCAGGGAAGTAATAAGGGTCATCAGAACTTGTACTGTTGCCACAAATTTTTCGGGATCTTTGCGGAGTCTTTCGATCGCCAGTGTTTCCGGGCTTCCGGAAGTCGCCATCTGGTGGACGCGGGACATGCGGATGGAAATAATCGATAGCTCGGCCGCCGCCAGGAATGCATTGATAAGGATGAGAACGACAATGGCGAACAGGTCGATCCAAACGGGTACCATAGAAAACAAGCGTCCTTTCGGATGATGGGTCCTCCTGTCAGAACCGGAGGATGGAGGTATTATCTCCCAAGACCGGAGTCTTGACAATAAAAGAAGGGAGCCGGTATATTCTTCTCGTCCTATTTCCTTTCGTTATCTTGCAGGAATTGTCTTTCCGGGGGATCGATCCCCCGACCCAACCCAATGAAAGGGTCCGACGATGGAAAGCATGGTTGATCTGAGCAAAAGCGTCCCCAGCAACCCTTCCCTGGGGGCATGGATGATGCTGATGGCTGTTGTGGCAGCTCTATTTGCAATCGGTATCGTGACCTCCTCCAAATAGTTCGCCCGGCAGATGTCAAGTTGCTTTATGATGCAAGGCCCGGATTTTCCTTCCGGGCCTTTTTTTATTCGATAGTTCCATCATTCATTCTGCCGTTTTTTCTAGTCCCCTTCCTCCGATGAATTCCGTACTTCTCATCCGTTCTGTCTCCAAAGTCGATGCGTCAGAGATGGAATGTTTCTCGGGCACTGAAACGCTTCCTGACAGGATTCCCGTTATCGGGTATTGACATGACCCTTTTTTTCTTTTATAAAGTTAATAGTTTAGTAACTTAAATATTCGGAGGGATAATGGGGCAGACAGTAGTTGTAGAGACGGACATAGCCATCATCGGCGGCGGAGCGGCCGGTTGTTATGCGGCGATTTCTGCCAGAAGACTGGCGCCCGAGCTGGACGTCCTGGTCGTTGAAAAAGGCCACATCGACCGGTCGGGTTGTCTGGCTGGAGGAATGAACGCTATCAACGCGTACATCAATCCGGGCGAGACGGTGGACTCTTTCGTGGATTATGTCCGGTTCGACGCGATGGGGATTCTTCGGGAAGACTTGGTCCGGACTCAGGCCGCCCTGCTCAACGAAGTGGTTCGCGACCTGGAGCAGATGGGCCTTCCGGTTGTGAAGGACGCCAGTGGAAAGTATGCCCCGCGGGGCCGCTGGAATATCAAGATTCACGGCGAATCCCTCAAGCCCCTTCTGGCGTCTGCGGTGAGAACACTGGGGGCACGGGTCCTGAACAGGGTCGTGGTCACCAACCTTCTGCAGACGGATGGAAAGATTGCCGGCTTGGCCGGGTTCGGTCTTCGGGACGGGAATTTTTATGTCGTCAAGGCCAAAAAAACGATCGTGGCGACGGGAGGAGCTTCGGGACTTTACCGGCCAAACAATGAAGGGGATGCCCGGCACAAAATGTGGTATTCCCCTTTCAACACGGGAGCCGGTTACGCTATAGGCATCCGGGCCGGCGCCGAAATGACCAGTTTTGAACACCGTTTTATCGCTCTGCGGACAAAAGAGACGATCGCTCCCACAGGAACACTGGCGCTGGGATTCGGTGCTCCCCAGGTGAATGCCCTGGGAGAGGAGTTCATGAAGAAACGCTGGTCCCACATGGGCGGAGAGGGGGCCCCCACTCCCATCCGGCTTTATGCCCCATTGCAGGAAATTGCTCAGGGACGGGGGCCCTGTTACATGGATACCCGTCACTTGTCCGAGGACAGGGTCAAGGCACTGAAGGAAGCCTATCTCGACATGTATCCCAATACCGTCCAGTACTGGGCCGCCAACGGGATCGACCCCTCCCGGGATCCGATCGAAATTTGCGGAACAGAACCCTACATCGTTGGAGGACATTGTCAGGCGGGCTACTGGATAGACGTCAACCGGAAAACGACGCTCGAGAACCTGTTCGCGGCGGGCGACGTCGCCGGAGGTGCCCCCTACAAATTTGTTTCCGGTTGTTTTGCGGAAGGACGGATCGCGGCAGAGTCGGCCATTCGCGAAATCAGGGAAAATCCCGAGTTCCGGATATCTGTCTCCACCGAAGACCTGGAGCGGGAAAAACGCCGCGTCTTTGGTCCATTGGGATCCGGAGGGAGGTTGTCTTCCCAGGAGGTTGAGGAAAGGTTGCAGAAGATAATGGATGAGTATGCGGGGGGAATCCGGACGCAGTATGCGATGAACGAGGCGTCGCTGAAAGTGGCCCTGAAGAAACTTCAGGAGATGACCGTTGACCTCCCTTTGCTTTCGGCAACCGACACGCATGGCTTGATGAATCTCCATGAGGTTATCGATCGTATCGATGTCGCCCGCGTCCTGGTGGCCCATCTGATAGCCCGTAAGGAAACCCGTTGGCCGGGGTTCCAGACCCGCCTGGACTACCCCGAGACGCGCGAGGAATGGCAGCTTTTTGTCAATTCGGCAACCGACCGCGATACAGGCGAGATCCGGATTATTCTCCGCCCCCTTGATTCATTTACCGAAACTGTATCCTTTCAAGAGGAGGTGGCCCATGGGAATTCTTATTGACGACAATGCCTGTCACGGTTGTACCCGACTTCCGGAAGCCCGGTGCGTGACAGCCTGTCCGGGAGACCTGATCGGAATTCGTCCTGATGACAAAAAGGCTTTCATGCGTGTCCAGGCCGACTGCTGGGATTGTTACGCCTGTGTCAAGCTGTGTCCGGTATCGGCCATCGAGGTGATCCTGCCTTACCCGATTGCGGGGCAAAATGCCCGCCTGATGCCGAAAATGAAACGGGAATCCATCCGGTGGACACTGACGCTGGAAGACGGGAGCCAGGAGCAGTTCGACGCGCCGACGCGGGTTCCCGAAGAGCTTCTGGCGGAAGAACGATAAGATCCGCGAAGATATTGAATGCGCGAAACGAACCAAACTATTGCCCTTGAATGCTATTGAAGGAGAACCCTGATGACCCTTGCTGAACCCCATGGTGGCAAGCTTGTGTCCAATGTGATCGTGGAATCGGAAAGAAACGCCTTCCTGAAAGAACTCTCCCGGGCCAATGTCCTGACCCTGGACACCCGCGAGCTTTCCGATCTGGTTTTGTTGTCCCAGGGAGCCCTGTCTCCCCTGACGGGATTCATGGATCAGGAAACCTACCACTCGGTGATCGACAGGATGCGGCTGCCCAATGGACTTCTCTTCCCGCTTCCCGTCGTCCTGTCGATTCCCGAATCCCTCTTTTCCCGTGTGTCGAAGGGAGATCTTCTGGCGCTCGCAACCCCTTCCGGACAGACGGTCGGGGGGTTGTGGGTGACAGACCTGTTCGAGAGGCAGATCGAAAAGGAGTCCCAGGATGTTTACAAGACCCGGGATCAGGCCCATCCGGGTGTCCATTATCTCCATCAGGTTTCGCGATTTGCCGTGGGCGGAACGGTCCGGGCGCTGGAAGTCTTCGAAACGGACCCCTTCCGTCCCCAGCAGCTGACACCGCTGGAATCCCGCCGGCTTTTTGCCCAGAAAGGCTGGAACACGGTGGTGGGTTTTCAGACAAGAAACCCCATTCACAGAGCCCATGAATACATCCAGAAATGTGCACTGGAGCTGGTTGATGGTCTTTTTATCCATCCGCTTGTCGGGGAAACGAAGGAGGATGATGTGCCGGCAGCTGTCCGGATGGACTGCTACAAGGCCCTTTTGTCCCGGTATTATCCCAAGGAAAGGGTTGTCCTTGGTGTCTTTCCCGGATCGATGCGGTATGCTGGCCCAAGGGAAGCGCTCTTTCACGCGCTGATCCGGAAGAATTACGGATGCACGCATTTTATCGTCGGCAGGGATCATGCGGGCGTCGGTTCCTACTATGGTCCGTTTGAAGCGCACGATCTCCTGAAGAGATTCGATTTCGAGGACCTGGGGATCGTTCCGATCTTTTTTGATACAGCCTATTATTGCCGTCTTTGTGGAAGCATGGCTTCCCACAAGACCTGCGGTCATGGAGAAGATTCCAGAATTCTTCTGTCGGGAACAAAGGTGAGGGCCCTTCTTCGGGAAGGGGTGGCGCCTCCGCCGGAGATGACCCGGCCTGAAGTTGCCGAAATCCTGATACAGCATTACTCCCGAAAGTCGGAGGATGGAGAGCAGGTCGCATAGCATATAGGCGGACGACTGTTTCTTATTCCATAGATTTGAAGGATGAGGGGAGGGACGTTAAAACGTTTCTTCCCTATTTTTATGCGATTTTCCCAGGGAAGCGAGATCCGGGTTTTTCAGGAACGGAGACGGTCGGCAATCGACAGGATAAGGGTACGGTCTTTGCGGCCAAGTTGCCGGAAGTTCTCGATCAATCTTCTCTCCTGGGGGGGCGAAGTCTCTTTCTCTTGCGCGACGAGCTCCCCCGAGTCAGTCTCTCCCATCACCAGCCAGTCCAGGGAAACCTTGTGGATTCCGGAAAGCCGGACGAGAAAAGCGACAGACGGGACCCTCTGTCCCGATTCGTATCGGGAAATATCCTCCTGACTGATTCCCAGTAATTCAGCAAAGGCTGTCTGGGACATGTTTCCCCTGAGAGACCGGATGCGTGAACCGAGAGCCTGGGGATCCCAGTTGCCAGTTATGTTTTTTTGGTATACCATATTATTTATGCTTTACTGGAATATTTGACGGGTTTCACCAAGTTGGCGGGATTATAGGAATGCGTCCGGAAGGGGTCAAGAAAATTCGGCTGGCGTTGGTCAGAAAGGGCTGGAATCAGGCTGACCTGGCTTGCCGCCTTGGGATCACTCCCGCCTATTTCTCCCAGATCATGAACGGCCGCAGGATTGGAGTCCGGGTGCGCAGGAGAATTCCGCTCATCCTGGGAATTTCCCCCCGCCATATCGAAGATGAATGAATCCTCCCGTATTGACGTTCCCCATTCAAAGGTTTTGGGAATCCAGCGGACATCATGCTCCCTTCCCCCGCAAAAAACGATCTTGGGAGGGAGTTTGGGCCTCCCGTTTATGACCTGTGTTCGAAAAGATTTTCCCCTTTCCTTCGCGCCGGACCGATATTAAGATATTCAGGAAAGGTCTATCCGCGCCCTGTCCACACGTCCCCCAGCGTTATCTTCCGCACACGGGCGGTCGATGGACTGCGCGTGATCGGACCCTGAACTCGTCCGGAGACTTCTTTTATCCTTACTTTAAGGCAGAAACCCCCTTTTAGGCGTCCCTTGCCTAGAAGGGGATGAATGCTTTTTTTGTTGTTTGAATGCGAGGGATACTTGGCCCTTTCGGGAAGAGGCCCTCCGGTGGACTCCATTATGACCTTTATCCGGACCTGTCCTGATGCGGGCAGGATTTTGCCATTTCTTCAGGGCCGGTCCGCGACTGGAGGATTTCGATGCGCGGAAAACCACTCAATATCCTTTTGGTACAACCGACCCTGATGCGTCTGGACGGATCACCCGTCAAGGCCAGGAAAAGGCTGATCATGACAATGGTGACATCCTATCTGGCGGGACTGACGCCGCCCTCGGACAATGTCACGGTTGTCGATGACAAGGTTGAATCCATCCCCTGGGATAAAGATTTTGACTTGGTTGCGGTCACGACCACGACGGGATCCGCCCAGCGGGCCTACGAAATATCGGCGCGATTCCGGGATCGAAAAATCCCTGTGGTGATGGGTGGGTTCCATGCCACGCTTCATCCCGCTGAAATCCTGACCCATGCGGACAGTGTGGTAGTGGGTGAGGCAGAAAATGTTTGGCAGGAACTCCTGGACGACGCACGGGCCGGTCGTCTTCGATCGATCTACAAGGCCGACCAGCCCTGTGACATGAAATCCCTTCCTCGCCCAAGGTACGAACTGCTGGACTGGAAACGCTACCGGGTCCATCTGATGCCAATCCAGGCGACCCGTGGATGCAACTACCACTGTGACTTTTGCGAAGTGCCCGTCGTATACAACGGAGCCTACCGCATGCGTCCGATCGAGGATATCGTCCAGGAAATCGAAGAGCAGAAACGGATCACCGGCAACAACCAGTTTCAGTTTATCGACGACCAGCTGACCGGTAAGCACACTTTCGCCCGCGAGCTTTTCAAGGCCCTGAGACCGCTCGACATCACCTGGAGCTGTCTGTGGACGCTGAACACGAACCATGACGAGGAACTCCTGGATCTGGCCATAAAAGCGGGATGTCAGCATGTGAATATCGGCATGGAGAGCATCAACCAGGACAATCTGAATGAAATTCACAAGAAACAGAACCATGTTAAGGATTACATGACCCTTCTGAAGGCGATGGAAAAGAGGGGGCTTCTATACTCCCTGAATCTGATGTTCGGACTGGACCACGACACTCCCGATGTTTTTGAGGCGACTTACCGGTTTCTGGAAGATGTCCGGGCGCCGATGGCCTTTTTCAGCATCGTGTCCCCCCGGGAAGGAACTCCTCTCCGGGAACGTCTGGACAAGGAACTGCGGGTGATCAACCCGATGGCCGACCAGTTCTCTTCCGGGCACAAGTGCATGTTCCTTCCCAAGAATATGACTCCCGAAGAGGTGGAAAAAGGGATCGACTGGCTCCAGAGAAAGTTTTACTCGTTGGGGTCTATCCGGAAACGGTTTCTCTTTCCGGTCTCCCCCTACGCTTTTCGGCGCGACGGAATTCCGTCGAACCTGTTTTTTCATTACGTTTCGAGAAAAGGTGTGGATACCGTGGAATATTACTGACAGACAGGGAGGAGGAACGGGGTGTCCATGAACGGCGGGAGGAGACCGGAGCGGCCCTGGTTCCGGTCTCCCTGGATGGTTCTGTTGACCGTTCTTTTGGGAACGAGCATGCCTCTGGCCGATACCACAAGCATGAATGTCGGCCGGTTTTTCATCGCCCGGGCCCTGGACTCGAACCCCGACGAAACACGATGGCTGACGGCCGGTTACAGTCTTTTTGTCGCCCTCGGCATCCCTTTGTCCCACAGGCTGAGGAGCTTTTTTTCAGAACGAACGCTGTATGCCCTTGCGACATCCGTATTCATGGCCGGGTCGGTTGTGTCGATGATGTCTCATTTCATGCCGTCCATGATGGTGGGACGTGCGCTCCAGGGGTTGGCCGGCGGTGTTCTCCTTCCCCTCTCGGTGGCGCTGGTGACAGAGTCTTTTTCCGAGTCCTCCCGGTCTCGTGGGCTGGCGCTTTTTTCATTGGGAAATGCGCTGGCTGTTTCCCTTGGCCCGACGATCGGAGGATATCTCGTCGACTATGCCGGATGGCGCTGGACAATGGGGGTTCACCTTCCCATCGGATTTGCGACCCTGGCGCTGGTTTACCTGGTTCTGGAAGACCACACTCCTCAGGATCCCCGCCGGTTTGACCTTCCCGGATGGCTTCTGTACGCCGGGTCAGCCTTTTTTTTTATGTACGCTGTCATGGAGGGGGAGAGGTTCGGTTGGCATAGCCAGTTCATATTTCTTGTTTTTATGATTTTTCTGTGTCTGTTTTTTCTTTACTTTATCTGGGCCGCCCGATTTTCCGATCCGATTTTCCCCCTGGATCTTTTGCGATATCCGGGGTTTGTCGTTCTGACCGTGGTCAACTTCCTGCGTTCGGTGTCTGTTTTCGGCAGGCTCTATCTCCTGCCACTGTATCTGGAGATTTTTTATCACTTCCAGGCCCACCAGGCGGGATATCTGATCATGACAGGGGCTCTGGTCGAGCTGATGATCCCCGTTCTTGGGGGTCTGGTCCCGGTCAATCTCCATCGTCCCTGGCTGGCCATCAGCATGGGGACTTTTCTCCTGGGACTTTCGAGCGTGGCGTATCTGAATCTTCCGGGAAACGCCTATTCGGTTCAGGAGACCGTCCTTCCGAATCTTGTTTTTGGGGTCGGAATGGCCATGGTCCAGGTCTCCCTCTCCCCGTTGGTCCAGATCACCCTTCCAGCCTCATTCATAAGGGTCGGAAACGTGTTTCAGCTTGCGATCATGTTCTTGGGCGGGATGGTCGGAACGATCCTGGGCCGGCACCTTCTGGATAATCTGGGTCCTGTTTTCCTGACGCAATTGCCTTTTTCATTCCACCAGAAACCAGGTCCTTCGATATCATCCTTCCTGAAGCATTTGTCGCAGGAGTATGCCTATAATATTGACTTCTGGATCATGGGGATCATCAGCCTGCTGGCTTGCGCGATCTCCGTTTCCTGGTTTTTGTACGATATCCTCCCTCGCCGGTTCTCGAAGTTGTCAGACGGTCCTGAAAAAATATCAGTCGGATGATTTGCCGGGAAGACCTTATCAAAACAGGATTTATCTGCGGCTGGTACTTTCAGGAAAACAACGTTGTTTGATTTGTGACAGTGTAATTGAGTAAAATCACCAAGTTTTAGTCATTCGTTCGTAAATCTCCTGATCAGGAGCCAAAACTTCCGGGGCGAACTGTCCATTTTTTCTTCGCGGCGATGTAGCTCAGTCGGCAGAGCAGGTGAATCATAATCACTCGGTCGGGGGTTCGAATCCCTCCATCGCCACCATATTTCATAAGTAGTTAAGAGATTCCATCCCGGTCTTTCCCATCAAGTTCTACACATGTTTAACATCTGGCGGACATATTTCCCCTTTTTGCCTTGGTGTTATCCCCCACCCTGGATGCCTCCCGATCCCCGTCCGTTCCATCTCCGAATGACTTCCGAGCCCCGTTCTCTCTTCACTCGGGGCAGTGGCCTACCCCCGGCATATACCCTCGGTGAAAAACGGATCTTGTCCGATTTTGAAGGGGATCTTTTCAAGTTTTGAAGATACTCAACCTTGGAGGTGCTCATGAGAATCTTTGCGTCTGCAAGGGGGGGAGCGGGTGGAGAATCCCCGCCTTCGATCCGTCGACCTTGGCCCTGTGACGATTGCATTCCTTACCGATAAACGTCCCGACGATGCCCGACAAGAATCACTTCGATAATCAATTTGGACTGCTCAACCCTGAAGATGAGTCGATAGTCGCCAGTCCGGAGCCTATAGACCGATTCCGCGTTCACAATCTTCTTGACCCCCTGCCGAAAACGGATCGCGGCTCAATATGGAGACCTGTTCCAGTAACTTGCGGATTATTCTTTCGGAAGTTTTCGCAGTTCCTTTTCCGCACTGCGCTTCCAAACGACTTTATCGAAAAACGCCGTAAAACTTCGCCATTTATGGCAGAGATACAAGGCGTGCCCTTGACTCATTGTGCGATAAAATATAAAACGCACAATATGAGAAAAACATTCAAGTATCGTCTGTATCCGACCCCCAGACAGGAAACGCTCCTGAAGCAGCAGATGGAAGAGTGCCGCTGGCTCTATAACCATTTTCTGGAACATCGGAAGGACTCCTGGGGGTGGTACGGAGCGGGTCTGTCCCTGTACGACCAGATCGGAACACTCCCATCCCTGAAAAAGATCCGTCCAACTCTTTCGGCGGTCTATTCCCAGACGCTCCAGAACGTGGCGGTCCGGATCGACTTGGCCTTTCAGGCGTTCTTTCGCCGGATCAAGAACGGAGAGAATCCCGGATATCCCCGCTTCAAGGGAAAGGGGCAATACTCTTCCCTGACCTTTCCCCAATGGAACAGCGGGTGCGACCTGACGGGTCAGGGTCTTCGCCTGTCCAAGATCGGAACCGTCCCTCTCGTTCTCCATCGTCCAGTCGAAGGATCGATCAAGACCTGCACCGTTCTCCGGTCATCCACCGGGAAATGGTGGGCGACACTTTCCTGCGAGAACGTTCCGGAAGCGGTTCTTCCGTCCAATCCGCTCCCGGTCGGGATCGATGTGGGGATCAAGACCTTCGCCGCTCTTTCCGATGGAACGGCCGTCGACAATCCGAAGTTTTTCAAACGATCGGCAAAGAGACTGGCCCAGGCACAACGGAAACTGGAGCTTCAGGCACAGGGATCTCCCGAAAGAACGAAGGTCAAAAAGGTCGTGGCGAAGATCCATGAACGGATTTCTTTCCGGAGAACCGACTTCGCCCATCGGGAATCCCGGAGGATGGTCGATCGGTACGGAAAGATCTTCGTCGAGGATATCACCGTCAACGAAATGAACGCGCACCGATGTTTGAACCGAAGCATCCGCGATGCGGCGTGGTCGCAGTTCTTCTTCTTCCTCTCGTACAAGGCTGAAAGCGCCGGTCGGGAGTTTCGGAAGATCAATCCGGCCGGAACAAGCCAGACCTGTTCCTCCTGCGGCTACCGGCAGAAAATGCCGTTGTCCGACCGGATATATCACTGTCCGTGTTGTGGCATGGAAAAAGGTCGGGACCACAACGCCTCCCTGAACATCTTGAGACTCGGGCTGGAGTCTCGGGGTTAGCCCCCGGAAGCTCCGGCGTTTACGCCGGGGAGCAGTCACACCTCGCACAAATTCCCATGAGCCAAACTATCTCCGCGAACGAAATTCAAGTTATTCTATGTTGCAATCGAATTGATTTCATCCTTGATCCAGGTCCAGCCACAGAGCCGGGACACGGCATCCGGATGGGACTGAAACCGAAGGAGACCTTCTTCGACTTTGTCACAGACGGCTTCCAAAGAGTCGAAGACCCGGTTGGAGCACTGTTTCTCCCGCAACTCATGCCACAGAAGTTCCACCGGATTCAATTCCGGGGAATAGGGTGGCAAAGGGATCAGGCTCACGTTGTCCGGCACCTGAAGGTTCTTCGATCGGTGGGAACTGGCCCCGTCGAGGATCATCACGACCTGACGATGGGGATGGGCTTCTCCCACCTGGAGAAGAAAACGGTTCATGTTTTCCGTGTTCATCGCTTCGGCTACCCGGAAGTCCACCGTCCCTTCCTGCGGGCCGCAGGCGGCGAATACATACCGAAACTCCCAAACCCAAGCGCAGAGACCATGGGACGGGGGGGAGACCGGTGCCCAGCACCGGGAGGGATCGCTGATCCGTCCGAACCGGGCCTCGTCCTGGAAAAGGATCAGGGCCGGTCGTTCCGGATGAGCCCGGAACGCTTCCCGGAGCCGGTCCGGAAGTTTTTTTGAAAGTCGTCCTGGGCCACGGCATCCGCTTTGGGATGTCGGGTATCGGGAGCGATCTTTCGCCAGCCGTGTCGGGCCAGGAGGCGATACACCGTGGAGCGGGGCACCCGATGTCCGACCCGGTCTTCCAGGGCCTGATGGATGGGGGGAACCACCAGAACGCCCCCCTCCTTGGCCCGCTCGACCCAGGGAGCCAGAAAGGCCTCTTCTTCATCCGGCGACAGGAGCTGGTGGTGCCGTCCACCCCGTTGTTTCTCCGGATCCCTTCGGATCCCGGTCCGGAACTCCCGGCGAAGCACCACCACCCGATTGGGCTTGACCCCCAGGAGGGTCGCGGTGGTGGGAAGCGTTGCCCCCGTCCGGGCGGGGATCAGAACGGCCAGACTCCGACGCAAGGTCTGGACGGTTTTGGCCTCAGCGGCCATGCATTCTGCGGCTGCCAGTTCTTCTTCAGTGAACGGAACAGGATTGGCCATGTGACCTCCCAAATGAGTGGGTTTAGGCACATGGTACGATACAATCCTTATGAATGCAACTTAGAATTAATGAGGTCCGCGAGAACGGGAGCGGTTTCAAAATTTATTCGGGATGCTCCCGTTATTCGGTTTAAAAAAACGGACCCAGGTAAGGGGCACCCCCCATTCGACCGAGGCAAAGCGCAAAAATGCCCACCCGGGCCAGACCCGGGACTTCCGGTCGGCAAAAGCGCAAGGGATCCGGGGCGCCCCCCCGCGTGGGCCTGTGAACCACGAAACCGCATCCGGCGGAATACGGCTTAAAACCACAAGGAGAAATGAAAAATGGTCAAAATATTCGACGGAGACATGACAGCACCGGCACCTTCCCGAAAAATGGATCCAGTTACAGAGGCCAAGGCGCGGGGGGTCGTCATCGGGCTGGCCGACAGAAAGGTCCTCGCGGGCGATGAAAGTTTTTTTGCCCGTGTCCATCAGGCACTCGACAGCCGGGCCGCTGCCGACTTCGATCCGGGCGCGCTGGCCCCGGGATTGACGGTCCACAGGCAACAGGAATTGATGAACGATCTCATCGCGCGGGAAGTGGTTCGTTTTAGCCGGGTGCAGATTCCCGGCGGCATCCCCCGCTGGCGGATCGCTAGAGGGCCGAACTTCGAGGACTGGAGGGGCCATGCCTAATCTCATGCGTTTCGAGGGCAGTATTCACGGGCAATATCACAGTTTTGCGCTCGATCTAGACGCCGAGCCGCCGGTCGTCCGGGATCGCCTGGTGCAGATCCAGGACATCATGAAGGATGGAGGTCAGCCCTCACGCGAGGACACTGAATGGGCTTGGGGAATTGCGCTCCAGCGAAAGGAACTCCTGCCCCACGCGATCCGGCCGCTGTAAACACCTGCCCCACCCCTCCCCGCCCCATGCCCTGCCCAATGAGCCTCTTCCGAAAGGGAGGGGCTCTCAGTGCCAGTGAGGGAGGGCAAAATGTCCCCGGGGCAAACCAAGGTTACCTCTCCAAGGCATCGTAGAATCTTTGTTTGGAAACCCCCGCCTGTTTTGCCATGTATCCAATCAAGTCCTGACTAAATGGGGCTTTCGGACAATCGACAGTAACCTTGTAAAAAACAACCACCCACTGTTTTAACCCACTCCTCATGAGAAGTGGATTTCTTTGGACGGGCCTCGAACCCCAAGTTTTTGAGAATGGTTTTGACTTCCTGACAAGTCAAGGGGCGGTGTTTCCCCACTAATCAGAGTGGCGTATGGGGGTGAACAGGTGCAAGGGGAACAGGGAGGATGAAAAGACGGGTAAAATCCTTGTGAACTCTGACAAGTCTCAAACGAAAATACCGAATCCACGAAAACAGAGGAGCCTTCCTGGAAAGAAGCTGATTGGCATAGGCCTTGTCTTCCCCAACAAGGGCCTCTTCAAGATAGTCCGAAATCATCCACGATAGTTTCCGCTTGGCCTCGTCAAAGGTATCCGCTTGCGCGGCGAGACACAGATCAAGGCAGTATGCCTGCCATTGGTCGTCCTTGCGCTCTGCATAGCAACGGAGAATAAGGTCACGTGGCTTCAATGTCATTACTCCTTGTGGAATGCTCCCTGATAAATTGGGATCAACACGTATCAACCAGTGTCAACCCGTATCAAAGGATACTATGAGGACTACTGCTCATCAAGGATCGTATCAGGGAGCGGACAAAATGTCACCGGATTGACCGAGGGGGGGTTGTAGGTTTTCTTGCCTCTGGGAGAGGGGAGAGAATTCCCGCCAGAAATGGAACATGTATGGAACAGAGAGGAAATGACAGCAGGAGAGAATCGATTAAATCCTTACAAAATATGGTGCGCCTGGCTGGACTCGAACCAGCAGCCCACAGCTTAGAAGGCTGTTGCTCTATCCGCTTGAGCTACACGCGCGAGTTCAGTGACACACGATCATGCTGAACGCGTGGCGTACGGGATGGACCGCGTCGTGAACCATGGGCAGCGGGGCAAAAAGGAGAAGATAAAGCGTCACGGGAATCCATGAAGCAAAAAGAAGGACAACAAGAAGCCGGCTCCATGTCAATGAGCGTCCATCAACTCTGGTGGCGGCGGGTCTTGCAGAAGCAATATTGTTCAGGAACATTTTCATCCTTTCTTCCTCATCCGGAAAATCGCTTTATCCATCTTCCTTCGTGAGCCGATCCTGTGACAGGTCAAGGTCAGTGGGACGGGCAACCCTGGTTGGTTGGCGTCGAATCCGAAGATTCGACCGGGGACACGAATCCTTTCTGCAGAAGATAAGATTCGACTTCTTCTCCACTCACATCTGCCAGCATGACTCCGTTGATTTCGACGCAAGGGGAAAGCCGCTGATGGGATTTCTGGACCATTTCCATGTAGGCGACCGGATTGGAAATGATGTCGATATCTTCAAAGGGAAGACTGTATTTTCTCAGGACAGCCCGAACCCCATTCGACCATCCGCATGTGGGTTTCAGATAGGCTCTGACCAGGACCGATTCTTTTGTTTGGGACATGTTGACCTCCTTATAGTTCCGTTTCGGGGTATTGTACCTGAATCCAAGGGGTGGACTCAAGCTTTTAAACCTCCTGCGTGTGATCCTCCTGGAGAAAGACAATGTTCGATCATAGCTGCAACGACCTGTATAACCGGGTGGGTCATGTTTTCCGGAAAGTCCGGTTGTCTTGCAGGAAACGGACCGGATGGACGATCCTGTAAAAGCGTTCTCCAGGAGGGACTGACGGAGGATTTCAAAGGGCACGACAGGGAAAAAATAAGGTTTTTCGTTCAATTTTTTACTATTGCGTGATAAGATCCCGACGGAGATGGACCTTTTTTTGTGGGACCGGCGGCGGGGTCTGTCTGGCGACGACATCGATGATGTTCCGGAGTGCCTGTGGATAAGTGGTTTGCCGTGGTCGGGGTCTTTGGATATATCGGGCTTCTGATCGGATACATTCTGGCTGTGACGTATCTTTCTCCTGAAAAAAGGAGAATGTTCCACGGTCTTTTTGCGTCCATGTCCATTTTTATCCTGGCCGGGGTCATCCTTCAGTCTGTCGGGATGATATCCGATGTCCATTTTGTGAAAAGCGTCCTGAGTGCGATGGGTGTCACCGCCATCCTCATGCTGGGCCTCTATCTCTACCTCCGCCGGAAAAAAAGGGAGTCCAAGAAGCTGTTTCAGTCGGGGGCCGCCCGACCTTCCCTGTCGATGACGCCCGAACGGTCCCCCCTTCCTTCGGTTGAGACGGAGGTTTCCGAAGAGGCCGAGGACGGAATCTTCCTTCCGGACCAGTCGTCTCTCGAAACGATCTTCCGGAAGGGATTTTCTGTTTTGTTGTATGGTCCGACGGGATCCGGAAAGACGTTCGGGGTCATCTTCGAGCACTTGGGAAAGCTTGAAAAAATCGGGGAGCGGGACGGGGTTGTCATGATTCCCTGTTCGGACGGCATGGAAGATTATGATCTCCTGTCGAAGCCGATGCCGGTGGGGCCACGGGAGAAGGTCAGGATCCTCCTGGAACTCGAGAAGGAGTTTCCCGATCTCGACCAGTCCTCACTTTCCCGGATCATGGGCGACTGGACTCGGGTGGAAGGTCCGCTCAAGGAGGTGTTCCGGAGGGCGCAGAAGGGGGAACGTCTTGCCGTGGTTTTTGACGAACTCAACCGCGCCTCCCGGTCGGCGAGGAACCTGATCCTGAAAGCCATGGATCCCGTGATGGGCCATTACGAACTCCATGATTTCACCAGTGGGGAAATCATCCGGGTTCCCCTGGAGCGGATACAGTTTTGCGCGACCTGCAATCTCGGGGCGTCCTACAGCCAGACCCATGACCTGGACGAATCTCTGCTGGATCGTTTCCAGTCTGTCCTGTTTGTGGACTATAACACCCGGCTCGAGGAAAAAATTCTGGAAGAAGAGGGTTTGCCCCCCCGTCGGGTGGGCCAGATCATGACCGTTGCCAGGTCCCTGAGGAATGCCTATCGGATGGGACATCTGCACGCCCCCCTTTCAACCCGCCATCTGAAAAACTGGGGACGGGCCATTGCAGGCGGGGGTGAGCCCGAAGCCACCGCCCGCATGCTTTGGGTTGACCGGCTGACCGCCCACGATCGTCACGGTTACCCGGATGAAGAACAGGTTGCGGGGATCCTGGAAATCCTGTCATCGACGTTTTCCGCCCCATCCGTTGAGGGAGACAGGGCAGAGGGTAACCCGCCGGATGTGTCATATCCGAATTCGGCAAAAGGGGGTTGACCGTGCCCGAAGGAGTCGATCCGGCCCTGGTCAGGAAACTTCGTGGAATGGAACGGCGTTACGCCATCCTCTTACATTTTGGAGAGGGTACCGGCGGAAAGCTTTCGATGGTCTTCCGTGCCGACAGGGATTATACGGGAATCGACCCCGTCCGTGGCCGACTCGTCATCGGCCTGCGGCCTTTTGTTCGACACCCCCGGATGGAAGAGGTGGTACCGGTTGTTCTGGAAATGGCGTTGGATCAGGTCCGATGGCAGGCCAAACCGTTCGATCCGGAAAAATATGGTTGTCCAGAGCCCCTTTTTTCGATCCTGGAACAGGGAAAGACCCTTTATCGTCTGGAAACCGGAACGGATTCCCGTTTCCCCCGCCGCATCCGGCTATACGCTCGTCTGAAATCGGAGCGCCTCCTGGAAACCGATTCCTTTCGACGTGGCAGGACCTTCATCCTTGATCCGTATCAACTGGGCCAGCGCGTCCTTCTCGAGCAAGCCGGAGGGGTCCAAAGCTTTCCGGACCAGGTTTACCCGGTTCGTTTATTTTTGATGAAGCCTCTGTCCGGGTTTGGCCGCCGGGGATCCTACCGGGCGTTTTTGGCGGACTGGAGGGATCTTCTGGTCGAGGTCAGACATGCGCAGACACTGGAGGAAACGGCCCGCCGGGGGGCCCTCTTCTGCGAGAAGTGGGACAGGGTGTTCGAACGGGAAAGCCGAACGACGGGATCCCTTTCAATACCTGCAGGACATCATGCCGATGCGTTGCCGGCAAACCCCTCTCCCCGGAATTTTCAGGGAAAATCCCCCTCGAATGAAAACGCTTCCCGGCCGGAAAGGGAGACATTGCGGCAAGAAGACGAATCGGGCGGGAAGAAAAAGGACGGCGACGGTCTGGGACTCGAATCCGAACCGGACGCCTGGACCCGGGGGCCCGAAATACCCTTTATGGAACCCTCTCCCGAAGCCGTTCCGGTGTTCGAATGGAACGAAGCGTTGATTCGTCAGGAGGTGGACAGTCTCCAGCGTTTTCTGAAAATCGGTCTTCCACAGGACGTGGAGGACGGACTGGTCGGTCGTCTGGTGGCCAGAAAACTATCGGAGCCGACATTCAAGGTCATGCGCCGACCGCTGGATCCCCGGCGGCCCAGGGATTTGCGGCTTCTGGTGATCATGGACTGCTCCCTTTCCATGACGGGAGCTCCGCATTACTACGGAGCGCACCTTGTGCGCCTGGTGGAAGAGGCCCGTATCGGGCGGGTACTGGACGTTGTGGCCTGTTCCACACGGTATGCCTTCCGGCTCGATCCCCGCCATCTCAATTTGCTGCTGCCGGACGAAACTGACGGTTTCTACACTCTGACGCCCTTTCTGGATACGATCAGCGGGTCCTATGATCTTGCTGTGGTCCTGTCCGACTGCCAGAACAGCGAACGGTCCCTCGAAGCCCTGGGAAAATTGCGGCGGAAAATCCCGACCGTCGGCTGCTATGTCCTTCCCGAAAATCTGGGGGAAATGGCCGAGGTCTCCTTTGAACGTATCGCAGAGGACGGAAAGCGGATTTTCCCCCGGGCGTTTATCCATTCCCGGACGTTTCACGGTCTGGGCCGGAGGCTTGCTCTCTACCTGAACGCCCTGAAGGGAAGAGGATAAGACCGCATCGCATCATTTTTGATTTGGAACACACCGGGTTTGGATTTTGGGAGAAAAACAATGAAAATCGTTCGATTCATCCTGTTGCTGTCGCTGTCCTTGCTTCCGGTACAATCGGTTCTGGCGGCCGTTCCGTTTTCCTACAGCGCCCGTCAGGTGACGACCATTCATTCAGGTGGAGAAACATCCATCACGCAATCCAGGGTTTTTGTCTCGGGACAGAAGATTCGGGAAGAGCTTGGCGGTGAAAAAGGCCAGGCAAAAAGTGTCATGATCGTCCTGATGGACGAAAACAAGGCCTGGTCCCTGGATCCGGCACGGAAGATCGCTCTTTCCATCCCCCTCAAGGTGTCGTCGTCCCAACGGATGCTGGCGGGTGACGGGAAAGGTCTTCCGGCCCCCTCGGGAACCGAAACGGTGGATGGCGTTCTCTGCGACCGGATCGATCTGGTGGAAAACGGAAAGCCCTCAGGGACCGAATGGAGGAATCACAAGACAGGGTACCCCGTCATGTTCAGAACCGTCGACGGACGGATTACGACGCGTCTGTCGGATTTTGTGGCTGGTCCCCAGCCGGCGGCCCTGTTTGCCGTTCCGGCAGACTACCGCATCCTGAATCTTTCAGGTATGGGTGGAGTTTTGGGAAACGCCCTGAACAAGATGATGCCGTCTGTCCCCTGATTATGGACGGGTCGATGGGACCGTCCATTCCGGAAATGTTTTCTGGAACTTCTCGATTTTGGGTCTCACGACCATCTGGCAGTAAGGCTGGCCGCTGTTGTGCGAAAAGTAGTCCTGGTGATAATCCTCGGCCGGGTAGAAGGGACCCGCGGCCGAGAGCGCCGTGACGATAGGCCTTCCCGACCAGGCGCCGGAGGAGGAAAGTTCCCGTATCAGATCAAGGGCGGTCTCCTTCTGCCCGGGGGAGTGGTAGAAGATCTCGGAGCGGTACTGGGTCCCTGTGTCAGCGCCCTGGCGGTTCAGGGTCGTGGGATCGTGGATCGCAAAAAAGATATCGAGGAGCTGGCGGTACGAGATCCGCAAGGGATCGAAGGTGATTTTCACCGCCTCCGCGTGACCCGTCGTTCCTCCGCAAACCTCCCGGTATGTGGGGGATTGGGTGGTTCCTCCCGTATACCCTGACACCACGGAACATACCCCCTGGGTGTCCCGGAAAACCGCATCCAGGCACCAGAAACAACCTCCCGCCAATGTCGCCGTTTCGCTGTGCGTTTCGTCCGTTTTTTCTGTTTTGGACATCTTTTCCCCCGGTGGCTTGTTTACAGGTTCTGAGCGGTCGAAAAGTCATTCAGTGCCGGACACGCCGAGCAGTCCGGCAAACTTTCGCAGGATGCCAGGAGGGTGGACAACTCCTGTTCCATCGACCCGAGTTTTTCCATCTTCCTGTGGACTTCGTCCCTCTTGTTCCGGAGCATGGTCGAAACATGTTCCTTCACTTGACCGGGTGGAAGGGTCGGAAGGTGGTCCTTGAGGTCCAGAAGGGTCCGGATCTCCTTCAGTTCGAACCCCACTTCATGGGCGTGCCGGATGAATTTCAGGCGACTTTTCTCCTCGTCCGAAAAAGACCGGACCCCGCCCCGGGTCCTGACAGGACAGGATAACAGACCGATCTTTTCGTAAAAGCGGATGGTATGGACGCTGATCCCCAGTTCCCGGGCGATCTGGCCGATTGTTTTCACCAACGTTCTCCCAAAGAACAAAATGAAAAATTTCCTTGACCTAGAGTTTACTCTAGGTTGTATCGTCTTCACAAGAAACCTGCTTCCGTCTCAATCGGACAACGATCGCATCCATTGGCGATAGCTTGGGTAAAACGGCCGATGTGTGACGGAAAGAGAAAAAGGGCGTGAAGTCCCTCCTGGGGCTCGGTATCGCCGGTGCCAAAGGAGGATGCCCCGGATCCTGGGCGGGCGGACACGCCCTCCTGATCATGGGGTTTCCCTGGTATGGAACCGGGCTGTCGCGGTAAGGAGGATAGAGATGGAAGAAAAGCGGGTGTTCGGATGGTTGTTCGTCCTGTTGTCGGCGATGATTATTGTCCCTTCCGGGAGCCTTTCGGATGGGCAGCTTTTTCCGGTTCACTCGAGACTGTGACGCTCTTCGTTCCCGGGGTGGTGGTTGCCCGGGCAGATCTGAAGACAAAAACGGAGACCGTCACCATCCAGTCGGACCGGGTCGCGATCCGGTCCCCGGAACAGTCCACCCAGGAAGCCGGATATCCCACGAACGTGTCATCGCTGGCGAAGGTTTCCCCTTGACCTGGGGGGGTGTGTTCCGCGACAACCGGGTGTTTTTGAGGAGACGTCAGCTTGTGGAACCCCATTTAAAAGGAAAGGGCGTTTGATGAGCGGTCACCAGGAAATCGTCATCGAAGGG
>DAHWKF010000082.1 GCA_027343785.1 Leptospirillum sp.
CTGTCGAAGACGTCGGTATGCGGGTATCTCGACCTGTCAAAATTCGCCGGACTCGTTCCCCATGAACTGTTCGGGGGCACGGTCTTTCCCCGGATCCCCCGCCACCCCTATCTGGTCACCATGACACCCTATTCATTTATCTGGTTCAGCCTCCTTCCGCCACCGAAAGAGAGGAAGAGCCGGAAGGCGGAGGGCAGGAAATGACGGACATGGCTTCCCATCCCGGATGGTACAAGGATGCGGTCATCTATGAAGTCCACGTGAAATCGTTTATGGATTCCAACCGGGATGGCTGGGGGGATTTCATCGGACTGACCGGAAAGCTCGACTACATCCAGAAGCTCGGCGTCACCACCCTCTGGCTCCTGCCGTTCACCGATTCTCCGCTCCGGGACGACGGGTACGACATCCGGGACTACTACAAGGTCCATCCGCCCTACGGGACGCTGGACGACTTCCGGGGTTTTCTCGAGGAGGCCCACAAACGGGGGTTGCGGGTCATCACCGAGCTGGTGATGAACCACACCTCGAACACCCATCCGTGGTTTGTTTCCGCCTCGTCGTCCCGATCCTCCCCCTTCCGGGACTACTACGTCTGGAGCGACACACCGGATCGCTACAAGGGGACCCGGATTATCTTCAGCGACACGGAAAAATCCAACTGGACCTGGGAGCCCCGGACACGACAGTACTACTGGCATCGCTTCTTCCACCACCAGCCCGACCTGAACTTCGACAACCCCAAGGTCCAGGAAGAGCTCCTCAATGTCGTCAAGTTCTGGTTCTCCCTGGGGGTCGACGGGCTCCGGTGCGATGCCGTCCCGTACCTTTATGAGCGGGAAGGGACCAACTGCGAGAATCTGCCGGAGACCCACAACTTCATCAAGCGCCTCCGGAAGGAAATCGACCGTACCTTCCCCGAACGGATGCTCCTGGCCGAGGCCAACCAGTGGCCCCATGACGTCCTACCCTACTTCGGGAACGGGGACGAGTTCCACATGGCCTACCATTTTCCGCTGATGCCCCGGCTGTTCATCGCCATCGCCCAGGGGGACCGAAAACCCATCACCGACATTTTAAACCAGACGCCGCCGATTCCCGAGAACTGCCAGTGGGCCATCTTTCTCCGAAACCACGACGAGCTGACCCTCGAAATGGTGACCGACCAGGAACGGGACTACCTCTGGACGACCTACGCCGAGGATCCGCGCATGCGTCTGAACCTGGGGATCCGTCGTCGACTGGCTCCGCTGATGGGCAACGATCGCCGGAAGATCGATCTCATGCACAGTCTGCTTTTGACGCTTCCGGGAACGCCCATCCTCTATTACGGCGACGAGATCGGAATGGGGGACAACGTCCATCTGGGTGACCGCAACGGGGTCCGGACGCCCATGCAGTGGTCGTTCGACAGAAACGGCGGATTCTCGACGGCCGACCCGTCCGACCTGTACGCTCCGCCCATCCAGAACCCGGTCTACGGATTCCAGGTGGTGAACGTCGAAAGCCAGATCCGCTATCCCACCAGCCCGCTGAACGTGTTGCGGCAGATGATCGAGGTCCGGCAGTCGACACCGGTTTTCGGCCGGGGTTCGATGACCGTGCTCCATCCGAAAAACCGCCATGTTTTCGCCTGCCTCCGGGAGTTCGGAGACGACGTGGTTCTGGTCATCAACAATCTTTCGGATCGCACGGAGTCGGTGATTCTGGACCTGTCCCGATTCCGGGGGTATACGCCGGTGGAGCTTTTCAGCCGGACCCGTTTCCCCCTCCTCGAACGGGCGCACTTCCACTTCACGGTGAGTCCCTACGGATATTTCTGGCTGTCGCTCATCCCGCCCTCTCCGAAAGGACGGGGCGGGAGCAGGAGGCTCCCGCAGCCCGGATAAGGCCGGGGGAATAGATTCCTGACAGGACAGAGAGATGGTCCGGGAGAATTCATCCCCCATTGGCATTGGTCTTCGGGAATGCGTTCGGACGGGTCGGGCGTCCGGAACGTCTGACAATGGGAGGGGAAAGAGGCGGGCTCCGGCGCCCCGATCCACCATGACGGATTTTCCGACATCCATCCGGACAGGTGGACGGTCTTTCCAGAGTGGTTCCAAGATCGCTTCGACGGGATTTGCTCTCGTAGTAGGACGCATTCGGCTCCCCCCCTCCCGGACGCGCGCGCCAATCCGTCTCTTTCAGGCAGGTCCTGAGGCGTGATGCGATTTCGGAAGAACCCGATCTTCCGCATTGTGTCCGCAACTGTCGTTCACCGGTTCAAACGGGGTTGCCCGGACGATGCGGATCAGGAGGAGGGCAAAAGGGGCGGATCCGTCACTTTCCTTTTTTTTCGGACGGGGATACGGAGGCCAAAACCGTCCGGTCCCTCCCGCCGTTTTTGGCCTGGTACAACGCCCTGTCGGCCCGGGTATAAGTGGCGTTCCACGAGGTGTCCTGTGCAAGGGGAAAGGCCCCACCGATGCTGACGGTTACCACCCGGTCGAGAGGAGGTTCCTCGGGGGGCTGGCGGAAGGCCCGGTTGATCCGGTCACCCAGATGCTGGAGGGTCGTGGAAGAGAGTTTCCCCTGGCAGAGAATCGCGAACTCTTCGCCTCCCACCCGGAACACCCTTTCCGTTTCCGACCGGCAGTTGGCCTGGAGGCGTCGGGCGACCTGCCGGAGGGCGATGTCACCCGCATCGTGACCCAACGTGTCGTTGATGGATTTGAAATGGTCGACGTCGACCAGAAGGAGGGCGTACGGTTTGTGGAACGTCCGGAACTGTTCGAAGGCTTCCCGCATGCTTTGGGAGAAATGGCGCCGGTTGTGGAGTCCGGTCAACGGATCGGTCAGGGTTTCGAGAAGAAGCTTCCGGTTGGTGGCTTCGAGCTCCTGGCGGGCCTTCTGCCGCTCTTTTTCCGAAAAATCCCTGTTCAGTTCGGACTGCACCTTGAACGAAAACAGTTCGACGAGTTCGACGACATGGTTTCGCTGAAGGATGCTGGACCAGGGCTTTTCGAAGAAGAGGGCGATATGGCCTGTCAGCCGGTGTTCGGGATCGAACAGCGGAACCCCGACAAAGGCCTCGTAACGGGTGTCACGGGTGCTTTCAAACCGTCGGTAGACCTGGTCGTCGACATAAACCGTGTGTCCCGTGCGGATGTTTTCCCAGGCGGCGTGTTTCTGTTCGGCATAGACCATGGCGCAGGGGGATCCGGGCAACCGGAAGGACCAGCTCCCCCGGTCTTCTCCGTCCCGGAAGGAAGCGAGGACCTCGACTTCGTCCGCGGCTGTTTCTTTCAGCCGGGCGACGAACACAAAGTCGGCGTCAAATAACCGGGAAAGGGCCCGGGCCGTTTCCCGGAAAAACGGTTCTCCGCTCAAGGCGGATGTTTCCTGGAGCATTTCCTTCAGCACCCTGTAGGGCTCGAAGGCGCCCGCCGGTTCCGGGATCCGGAGGGAGGTGCGGTTGGCCCCCCTCTCCAGCGCCAGACGCGAAGCGGCCGAAAGCCATCCCTCCGGCGGTTCGGCCGCCCGGGGCGGGCTGATGAAGTACCCCTGAACCACGTCGCAGCCGATCGCCGACAGCTGGTCCATCACCTCTTGTGACTCGACCCCCTCCGCGACCACCGAGAGACCGAAGTTATGGGAGAATTCGATGATTGTCCGGACGATCATGGCGTCTTTTTTTTCGGTCAGCATGCGTATGACAAAGGATTTGTCGATCTTGATTTCCTGGACGGGATGATTCTTCAGGCTCATGAAGGAGGTGTACCCGGTGCCGAAGTCGTCGATGGAAAGGGCCACCCCCCGTTCGGCGAGGGCCTGGAGGTTCTTGCCGGCGCGCTGTGTGTCCGGGGAGATCGCGCTTTCCGTGATTTCCAGCATCAGATGTTCCGGACGGCTTCCGGTCGAACGGAGGATGTCGTCGATCATCGCCGGAAGATCGGGATCCTGCAGAAGGCGTCCGGACAGGTTCACGCTGACGGGGAGATGGGGCCCGTTCGGGGAAGCTGTCCGGGCGTATTCCAGGGCGTTGGCCATGACCCATCGGGTCAGCGGACCGATCAGTCCGGTCTGCTCGGACGCCAAAATGAACCTGTCGGGCAGGATGACGCCCAGGCGGGGATGTTGCCAGCGCACCAGCGCCTCGAACCCGGTGATCCGGCCGGTGAGAAGGTCGAGTTTGGGCTGGTAATGCAACAAGAGCTCGTTTTTGACTATCGCATCCTTCAGTTCCGACAAAAGGCCCAGTCGTTCCGGACTGTGAAGGTTGAACTCGGTCCGGTAGATCACGCAGCTGTTGGTCATCCGTATTTCCTTCGCCCGGTAGAGGGCGATGTCGGCATGCTGCAGCAGCCGGTTCGCCGTGTCGGCGTGCTCGGGAAAGGTCGCGACGCCGATACTGGTTTCGACGACGATGGAGATGGCGTTGATCAGAAAAGGGGCGTCGAGGCTCGCGTGAACGGTCTCGACGACGGTGTGGACCTCATCGGGATCCGCCAGGCGGGGAAGGAGGATGCCGAACTCGTCGCCCCCGATCCGCGCGATGACGTCCGGCTCCGGCAGGGCCTGGCGGAGGCGCTGTCCGACCTGTTCGAGCAGCATGTCCCCCGAGTCGTGGCCGAGGGTGTCGTTGACCTCCTTGAACCGGTCGAGGTCCAGCAACAAAAGGCCGACGGAAATGCTTTTCCCCTGGCATTCATGCACGGCTTTCCGGACCATTTCGACGAAACGGCTCCGGTTGGGAAGACCGGTGACCGGGTCCGGCCCTGTCCAGGGGGGGATTTCATGCTCCGGACGGGAAGACGTCGATAAAGTACCCGCGGACAGCGTCCGTTCGATCGCGGCGCGAAGCCGTCCGGGGTCGTCGTCCGGGACACCTGTCTGAATCCCCGCTTCCAGGAGACGTTTTTCACGGACCGGGTCGGGGTTTTTGGACAGGTCGAACCCCGGAAGCTTCGGCCAGGTTTTCTGAAGAAGGGCCCTCGCTTCGGTTATCTCTTCTGCGGGGGTGGACGCGTCGATGAAGAGGATGTCGGGGGGGCGGAGTGTGGCATGGGCCGGGAGGTCGAAAACGGAGACGAGACGGGAGATGTCGGGCGTGAAGCCGGCTGTCCGGAGGGTCGCGAGGAGACGGATGGATGTTGCCTCCGACAGTCCATAAAAGAGGCATCTGAGCGGTTTCATGGATCGTCCCCCGCAATGCGACGCCGGGTCGGACTGGGCAACCGTGACGTGTCCGTCGCATCGATCCGGGAGAAAAAGGTATTGTCCGGACAAAAAAGTCTGGTAAAGACATCATGGTCGATGGAGGGATCCTCCTCAAGGGGAAACGGTATTTCCGTCACGTGATCCAGGGTGATCGTCTTCAGTTCTCTACGGAGTAAAAGCCGGAAGATGATACCCGGCCGATGTCACGGGCCCGGCCGCAAACAAAGGAAGATCGATGGGGGATTTTGCCGGAACATGATCGGAATTGTCTTGTCGGCCTTGCGCAAGCTTGTTGACTGTCAATGATGGAGCCTTCCGGTTGCGGGGTCAAGTCTATTTCGTCGATGGAAAAACCCGGAAATCAGAGGGTTCGGCCGGTTTTGTGATTTTCGTCAATTTTATTGACACCTGTCCGGATTTGCGACACCTTTCAGGACAAACTATGCAGCGAGAAGGGGGGCGGATTTTCGCGTTCCGCTCCCTTCCCGACCAAGCCCTCTCCCACTTTTTTTCTTGAAAGCGTTAAAAATCGAATATCACCAAATTCTCGGGAAAAACGGTGTCCGGGCAATCGTGGGTCTCGATCCTTTCGACGACGGGAGAGGTCCGGACCCCGGGGCGTTTTTTCACTGAAAGGGCCCAAAGCGAAGGCCGAATACTACGAAACCTGGGCGGAGTATTCGGAAGGAAAAGATTTTTTTCCGCCTGGATGGAACGGGATTCTGGGAAGCGGAGGGACGATGGCGCTCCACTGGCGGCGGCGCCGGAACCGCCACCGATTATGTCGCTGGCTCCTTTTCTGGCCTTATAGACGCTCGCCCTGAAGGTTGTCTGATCCGGGAAAATCCACCGGATGGGCACATGACGACCCTTTTAAGGGGAAAGCAGTCCGGAGATGGCGAAGACTGTATGAAATCGGGGTTTCAAAGGGAACAGCGGGCGGTATTCAGGGAATGGGGTTGGTGACGCAGATCTGGTTTTTCCCCTGGTTCTTGGCCTGATACAGGGCGCTGTCGGCCAGTTCCAGGAGGTCGTCCATCTTCTGGGCTCCGTCCACATAGGTGCCGGTGAGCCCGAAACTGGCCGTGATGTTGACCGAACCGCTTCCGACCAGAACCGGAAGCTTGGCGATGTGGCTTCTGATCCGTTCGGCGACGAATCTGGCCTGCGCAATCTCGAGGCCCGGCATCAGGATGATGAACTCGTCTCCGCCAAACCGGGAGAACAGGTCGACCTTTCGGATCAGGGTCCGGACGCCGTTCGCGATTTTCCGGAGGACTTCGTCCCCCGCGTTGTGGCCATAGGTGTCGTTGATCGTCTTGAAGTCGTCGAGGTCGAAGATCAGCAGAGACATGACCGGATCCCGAAGGAACGTCAGGCGGTGCTGAAGTCCCCGGCGGTTCAGGATGGACGTCAGGGGATCGACGTTGGCCTCCCGGGTCACCTTCTTGTTGTGTTTCTGGATGACGCCCATACGGCTTTCCATTGTCTGGACGAGATTTTTGATATGGTCCATCTGGGACTGGAGCTTGGCGGCCTCCCGGGCCAGCTTCTCCAGTGTCGAGGAGACCCCCGTCGGGTCTTTCTTCCCGGACAGGTCCTCCGGGTGTTCGCTGAAAGCCTCCCGGGGCTCTTCGGGATCGGACAGCCGGTGTTTGAACGGAGGCCGTCTGGCGGGCGGCGCCGGCGCCCGTGGAGGTTCGTGCAGGCTCATGGGGGGGGGCAGATCCTGCACCGGATGTTTCGGAGGCTGACGGGGGAATTCGGCCGACCGGTTCATGGCCTGATCCAGAAGGCGATTGATCTGGGGATGGGCGGCGAGGGCCACCTGCTCGGAGTCCAGAATCTTCCGGATGGCGGTGAGGTCCGGCTCCAGGCTGGTGCGGCCGGAAGATTCGGCCAGGGAGAGGGTCAGGTCCAGAAGTTTCCGGAACAGATCCTCCATCGAGGGGAGGTCTTTTTCATAGAAAAACCGGGTGAAATTTTCGGGCGTGGGGGGAAGCGAGAGCTCGAGCAGCTTGAACAGGGCGTTTTTTGCCCGTGCCTTGGGTTCCTCGGATGTCAGCATGTCGGAATGTTCCTCCATCTTTCCGCGCAAGCGGTCGACCCAGCTTTCTTCATCCTCATCCACCCACTGGGCTCCCGTATACCCGTCGCGCGATCCCGGTTCCCGGATCGCTTCCCAAAGCCCCGTCAGGGGACCATCCAGGGGTCGGCTCCCGTCGGCCCCACCGCGGATTCCGGACCGGCAGTCCAGCGACCGGAAGCATTATACGTTGAAGGGGACGGTTGATCATAGGGGGAATGTCGCCGGGGAAAAATTCCTGGCGCACCCTTCCGTCGGGTCTTCAGAAGCCTTGTCCGTCACCTGAGGACAGATCCGCGGAGCTCTGGCGGTCCAGCGACCGGTGGGGGGATCATCCGGGAGTCTCCTCCGGCTTTTCGGGCGGCGGAGACAGTCGGAAGAAGACCTGACCACTGCTATGTTCCCATTGCCACCGGCTGTTTTTGGCCAGGGCCACGAACTGGATCCCCTTCGAAACACGGAACAGGATGGGGTCGAGATCCTCGTTCGGATTGACCTCCGTCAGGCTGACGTGGAAGTCCGCTCCGTCGATCCCCCCCCAGTCGGAAAAGGGGGTGGATTCGACGGAGTAGAGGATCCGCTCCATGACCAGGATGGCGTGGGGGAGGTCGTTGGGAACCAGAATGACGAAAAGCCCCGGCTCGATCACGGCCAGGAGGTCTTCGCTCTTTTCCCGGGTGGCCGTCCGCAGGAGCTTTCCGAACTTGGCCCAGAAGATCCGGGCGTTGATGTCTTTTTTTCCCGTGAGGGAGGGGATGCCGTCCACCCGGATGATGCCGATCGTGCAGGGGAATTTTTGCCGGTTCAGGCGGGCCTGCGCGCGGCGGAATTCTTCGGCGAAAAATCCGAGGTTGTACAGTCCGGTGACGTCATCCCGGACCGGGTTCGGCGACTTGGACGCGGACTCCCGGGTGTCTTTCAGGAGCGCCTCGATCTCTTCCTGGGACAGAACGGAAAAGTTCATCTCGCCGCTCCCGCAGGAGCTCTCTCGAAACAGCCGGTTTCTGGGACCATGGTTGTTTGTTCCTTTCCGCGGTTATTTTCTGGAGATCCCGGCCCGCCGGCCAGAGCTTCCGGTCTGGACAGAGAGATCACGTCGATGGTCCCGAAAAACAATGCAACTTTCATTCCACAACTTCGGGTCCGGGAGTCCCTTCTTGCACCGACCGGAAGGCAAGTTTTTTCGGAGATGTTTTCCCGCCTGTAAACAGAATGTGCAGGCGGGAAAACAGTCCATGAACCTGTCGAAGTGTTTCGCCTATTTTACAGAATTCTTCGGGTCCGGGGAAACGGACTGTCCCCTGCGGAAAACGGGCAAAAAGGGATGCATTCCGGAAAATCTTGCCGGGTGGAGTCTGGATCGACGATGGACATAAGGAAAATCCGACACGATCTTGCGGAAAACGTCTGCCTGGCGGATCGGGAGAGCCAAGTTTTGAAAAGGGCACCGAAAGCCCACCCGACAGCCCGTTCCGGATTCATGTCTGTCCTTTGCCGCCTTGTCTTTTGATGTTCGACCCGTTAGTCTTTATAGAAGAGCGGGAGACCGGGCCGGTCCCTGTCACGTGACCGGTCCGTGCACACCCTTGTTCGAAAAAACATGCATTCATCAACCCCTTGCGCTCCCGCAGATTATCCAGCCGCATCAGAAAACGCGTTTCGCCAAGCGGTCAATTTCAGAGCCCACCGTTTATCCGAAGGAGGTCTTCCGATGGAAAAACCCCGACGTTCTTCCCGACCCCGCGCCCGCCGCCGGTCCGGACTCCCGGAACCCGGACCGGAAGGACGCCGTCGTGTCGTTATTGAAAAAATCGCCCCCATGGTGGACGGCGGCCGCTATCCGGTGCGGCGGGTGCCGGGCGAGCCCATCGAGGTTGATGCCGACGTGATCGCCGACGGCCATGAGCCGTTAAGGGTCGAGCTGGATGTCCGTGGTCCGGAGGAGGAAACGTGGGTTTCCCGTCCGATGATTCTTCAGGGAAACGACCGCTGGACAGCCACCTTTGCCTTTGACCGGAGGGGAACCGGCGAGTTCTGCATCCGGGCGTGGGTGGATGAGGTGGCGCACTGGCAGGAAGGGTTCGGAAAGAAGGTCAAGGCCGGACTGTCGGAGGATTATGCGCTGGGGCTCGCCGAAGGGGGAGAAATGGTCCGCCGCCATGCGCAGCGCGCCGGGGATCCGCTGGTTCAGCGACACCTGGTGGACTGGGTCTCCCGCTGGGAAAAGGGGGCGGACTCCCCCGAGTCTGTCCGGCTGGCGCTGGATCCGGCCATGGGGGCTCTGGCCGGACGGTT
>DAHWKF010000136.1 GCA_027343785.1 Leptospirillum sp.
GGACGGGAGGAAACCCTGGGCGATGCGGGGAATCTGCTTCTCCCCGATCCGGAAAGACAGGAAGAAGAACGCAACGCAGTGGCCGTCGGTCAATGGATCGGGAAGAACGGTTCAACGAACCCCCCTCCGGACTTTCGGAGCGGATCGCTCGCCTTCCGTAAAGACCGGGAAGACCTTTTTCACCACTCCCGGAACCTGGGCATCGTCGCCATGGTCCTCGTGACACTGATTCTGGCGGACGCCTGGCTCCATGTCAGGGCACTGGAAAACCGGGTTGAACAGACCCGGAAGGTTCTCGTTTCCCTGGCAGCGAAGATTCTGGGTCCGGGACCTGTCGTTGAACCCCTGTCACAATTGACTGCCCGCAAGAACGCGCTGGAAAAACAAAAAAGGATCCTGTCCCGGGGAAGCGATATCATTGCCATCCTGAAAGACATTGCCGGCGCCCCTGATCCCGACATCCCCTTCGAACTGGTTTCCCTGTCGATCGGAAAGAAGTCGGTGACGATATCCGGAAAGACGGTCAGCTTCCAGAATGTGGACAGGATTCGCGCTGCCCTGATGAAGACGCCCCACATCCGTTCCCTGGTCGTCCAGAGCGCGCGTCTGGATATCGACAGAAAAACGGTCGCCTTCCGTCTGGGAGGAACCCATGACTGACTGGAAGAGAACCATCGGGTCATTCGGCGACCGACACATACAACCCCTCAAGCTGAAATGGGATCAGCTGAACCAGCGGGAAAGACGGCTTTTGGGTCTCCTGGGGGGCATTCTGGGGTTGTATCTCTTTCAGTTACTGGTCCAGACAACACTGGTTTCCCCGTACCAGAGATACCGAGACGAAGAACACTCCCTTCGCTCCGATATCCTTCAGGCGATCACCCTTTCACGGGAAATCCGACAAAGCCAGCAGGTCATACAGGAAAGATCCAGGACCCTGGCGGAAGATCACGCGGGTTTTTCCCTGATTTCCTATCTTGAACAGGAGGCGGACCGAACCCATATCCGTTCCGCCATCACCCAGATGACGCCCCGGTCACTGCCCCCCGACGGGAACTATCACACCACCCTGGTGAGCCTCCGGATCGAAAAAGTCGACCTCCCCCATATTCTGCTTTTTCTGGCCCGTCTGGAACGCTCCCGCCACCTGATCCGGATCACCCATGTCACGATCGAACGGCGGTTCGACCATCATCGACTCCTGGATGTACGTATCGATGTGCAAAGCATCCAGCCCACCTGATCCCCTGCGACGAGGGGTTCTGACGGACCGGGGATTCGCGCTCGTCCTCGTTCTTTTCATGGTGGGGCTGATCACCCTTCTTGTCCTTCGATTCGTCTCTCAAAGCCGGGAGGTTCTGAGAGAGGCGGAGATTTTCCGGAACCAGACCCAGGCCTACTACCTCGCCAGGGCCGCCATCGAAGCCGGGAAGGTCATCCTGGTCTCCAGCACCCTCGAATCCCAGCAGTCCGGCCAAAACTACACCGCCCTGACCCAGCCGTGGGCCACCCCGATCATCAACTACCCCGTGGGCCATCACGGATTCCTGTCCGGACGGATCGTGGACGAATCCTCCAAGCTCGACATCAACCTGCTGGGACAAAATCAATTTGGCGGAACCTCCCAGACGCAGCTCCAGTTCGAAAGGCTTTTCTCCCTGGTCGGCGTCAACCCCTCCATTATTCCCGCCATCATCCAATGGGTCACGCCCCTCCCTTCGGGAAGCGCGGGTGGAGGGCCCTACCAGTCGATGATCCCCCCTTATCGACCGCGGGGCGGTCCGATCGGGGCATTGTCTGAACTCCATCAGGTGGCCGGAATGACCGAAGCCGAATATCAGGCACTCGAACCATACATCACCGTCGCTTCAGGAGGACAGGTCAACGTCAATACGGCCTCCGCCATCGTGCTTGAATCCCTGGATCCCGGAATCTCGCCCGCGATCGCCAACCAGATTATCCGGGGACGTCCCTACACTACCCTCTCCGCTCTTTCGTCGATTCTCGGCCCCGCCGTCTTTGCCAATATTGAAAGCCTTGTCACCGTCCAGAGTTCCGTATTTTCCCTTCAGGCCGTGGGAACGGTCGGAAATACCCGGCAGGCGATCCGCGCCATCCTCTCCATTAACGGCATCCAGACCCAGGTTCTTACTTACAGGATGGGCGGAACGCGTCTTTTAGGTCAGATTGAAACCTTGCTGAAAGAAGAAAGTTCCCCCGACAACTCCATCACCCCGGTGAGTTCCGGAGCGCCTCCCTGATGGTCTGTTTTGTTTTTTGGCCCGTTCCCCAGTCCATTCCCATTCAGGTCCGAGTCTGAAACCGCCTCTGAAGTGAACGGATCTTTCAGGCATTGATCTTGGGGGCCGGAGTGTTTCACCAGAAGCTTCAGGCCCGTTTGCTGCTTTTGTCGTCCAGAAACTGAAACAGGACTTCCGGAGGAGGTTCAGTTGTTCGGCCGCCTCGTTGTCGCTTTGTGCGAGGCCCACTTTTTCCAGCCGCTCCAGGGTGACCCCGGCTTCACAGATACTCCCCGGGCCGGAGCCGGGCCGTGCACTTCTCGCAGAGTGTGTGGATGTTCTTGTCAGGTTGCCAGGCCGTTCGTCCGTCTTTGCCGGCAGGACCCCGCCCCCGGCGTCGAAGATCTCGCGGACTCGTCTGGAGGGAGACCGGTACCGGTCTCCCGGAACCGCTGGGCCTGACGGGTCGCCTGTTGCCGGACGGCCGGTCAGGTCTTCGGCCATTGCGTCATTCATATCGATCACCATGCTGATCCGCTCGCTTTCAGACCCGCTCTTCCTTGGAACCACGATGCTCTCTTCAGACGCATACCTTTTTGGAAGAGATTCCTCTCGACTCGAAAAACCGGATGTGAAAGAATGGAATCCGACCGACGACGGGACGAAGACGAAAGGCAGCTTGATGGACATCAACGATCTGAACGAACTCTATGAAAACGGTGAGGAACATCGTCGCAAGGGACAGTTCATCGAGGCGATTTCCGCCTACCGCCAGATTCTGGTCCAGGCGCCGGACTCTCCCCATATCCTGCGCCGCCTGGGGGAGTGCCTCCTGAAAAAAGGGGTGCCGAGGGAGGCCGTCAGCTGTTTTCACGAAGCCATCAAGCGGGATCCCGACAATGCAGGCCAGTACCATCTGCTCGCCCAGGCGCACAGACAGACTGGGGACATGGAAAAGGCCCTGATCGCACTGGAAAGGGCCAGCTCGCTCGAACCCAGAAATGTCAGCTATCAGGTTGACCTGGGTTGGTGTCTGGCGGATCTGGGTGCCATGAAAAATGCCGCACCCCTCCAGGAAAAGGCGATCAGCGCCTTCAAGACGGCGTTGACAATCAACCCCCGAGATCCCGGCGTCCTCGAAGGTCTCGCCTCGCTTTACAAGGACACCAACCGGATCGACCTGGCCCTGGACGCGATCGAAAAGGCCCTGGAACTGGACCCTTATGACCTCGACCGGCTGGAGCTGAAAGACCGGATTCTCCGTCGACGGGAAATACCCGGTCTGCCGCCTTCCTGAAATATCCGGAGACTTTTCGCGCCGGGATTCCCGACGATCTCGTGACACAATACGAAATCAGGATCGAAGGCCACGTCCGGGTGAACGGCCCTCTCCATTTTGATAAATTTTCCCCACAACACCAAAATACACATAACAAAATATTATCTATTTTTATGATATTTTATGAATCCGGACGGAGTCATGTCTGTCCGGATGAATTGACCGGGACACCCGACTATCGTTTATTGCTTTTATCGCAACTTTAACCTAATATTCCTCACCAAAGGGGGGATCTCCCCCCCTGTTTTCCACAGAACTTTCAAAAGGAGTCGTGATGTCTATTCGGAAACTCATGTCCAGTCTCCTCCTCTCCACCCTGATGTTCAGCCTGTTGGCCATCGAAGCTCCTGTTTCACGGGCTGCCGATTCATCCGCGCCCGCCACCCCTTCTGCCAGCGCACCGGCCACTCCGGCACCGTCAACCGCGCCTGCCAAAAAGCACCACAAGCGGCACAGAAGGCATTGGCGTCATCATCGCTGTAACCATCACACCAAGTACTACCGCCGGCACCACAAGTGCTACCCTCACCGGCACCACCACAAGAAGCATCATCACAAGCACCATCACAGCCAGAACTAGACTGATCCGGAAGGGTCTTCCCGGTCGGGAGGACCCTTTTTGTCCCTTTTTGTCTTGGCTTCGTACATGCGCCGATCCGCGATTCGAAGCAATTCCTCCGCAGTTTTTGCGTCTTCCGGATACGATGCCCATCCGGTGCTGATGCCGATTTCACCAAATCCATCTTCCGGCAGAAGGGGCTCTTCCGTCACCCGCAACAATATCTTTCGCAAAATCTCCGGAACATCGGTCACGTTCTGGACAGGGTCGCAAAAAATAACAAATTCGTCCCCGCCAAGCCGCGCGACCAGATCGCCTTTTCTTGATCGGGACACCAGACGGCGGGAAAATTCGACGAGGAGACGGTCTCCGGCCTGGTGGCCCAGACGGTCGTTCACTTCCTTGAAACGGTCCAGGTCGAGATAAAAAACGACACACACGTGAGGGTCCCGGAACATCCTTCCCAGAGCCCACTCCATCGCTTGCAGGAGGTAACGCCGGTTGGCCATCCCTGTCAGCGGGTCACGAAAAGCCAGATCTCGCAACTGTTCTTGCAGGGTGTCCATCCCCCGGTTATGCCGGTAGAGGTATGCGTACCCCATGAAAAGGATGACCAGAATCAGGATCATGAAAAAAACGGACTCGATGATAAGCCGGTTCTGACGTTTTTGACGCGCAATCTTCAGCTGTCCGATATCGGCCTCGACAGCTTCATCGATCACGCGAATCCGCTTTTCCACGCTCTCCCAAGGCAATGGATTTTTGGCGGGGGAGCGCCTCACCAGGGGTTCCCGGATTTCGCGCTGCAGGACCGAAAGATTCCGGAGAATGTCGCGGCTGAGCGGTGGAAGCATGGATGATATCCCGGAACCGGGAGATGGGCCATGAAGAAGGGTATCCAGGTCGCTGACCAGTTTCCGGGTCGATGATCCAAAGGAGGCCCGGGCACGTTCATCCCCGGTCAGGAGCCATGTGCGTTCACTCCCCCCGGATTCCAGGAGGTCTGCAAAGACGTCATCAAGCTTCTGTCGAAAATCCGCCAGTCTTTCCTGCCGGTGCAGCTCCCGAAGGAACACCAGCCCGTTTTGCATGGACAGGGTTCCAAAAACCAGAAGCATCCCCACGACGAAAAGAATGCCGGAAAGGAATATCGCCTGCGTCTGGAGCCAGCGGGGCCACTTGTCCTTCTCCCCCATCGCGTCCATCGGGATCCCTCCGTCGATACAACGCCTGAATGTCCGGTCTCCACAGGCCCCGAGCGATCCTCCGCGGGGATCATCCCCCATTGACCGCTCCCGTTTCACAAGCCATTGCCCTGTCAAGAGTACAAGACCGGTCTCCCGGTGACAACAGAAGACGGGTGCCCAATCACCCAAGACCGGTTGCGGGGAGGATCTTCTCCTGTTTATGATGGCAGGGGAGGCAATGACGTGGACCGGAATCGACTGGAACAGCTGGAAAAACTATGGGCCATGGATCCGTCAGACCCGGTCGTCGGACTCGGCTTGGGAACGGGCCTGCTGGAGGCGCAGGAATTTGCCCGCGCCAGGGACGTGCTCGAAATGATCATCCAAAAAAAACCGGAATACGCCGCGGCCTGGGAAGTTCTCGGCAAAACACTGGAGGCAATGGGGGATCGGGACCAGGCGATCCGGGTCTATCGTGAAGGGATCGCCATCAGCCGGGCCGGGGGATTCCTCGCACCTGAAAAACAGATGTCACGACGCCTGAGACGGCTCATCCGAACAACCCGTGTCGAGGGGGAGGAGTCCGAAACTTGACCGCTGCTCCGGTTGATCTCAAGGGTCCGGGAACCCTTCCACGCCTCGGCGTGGGCCTTTCGACAGATTTTTACTTTCCTCCGCTGGAAGAATTGCTCGCCGCTCTTCAGAAGTCGTGTCTCCGGCCTGATTATATCGAGCTTTTCCGGGGGAAAACCGGCGATCTGGAACGGGCCCGGAGGGAGATCGTTCCCCCGGACATTCCGCTGACCTACCACGGTGACGCCCTGTGGTATACCGATCCGGCATTTCCCCATCATCCGGCTTACCGGCGTGAAACGTGCCGGGCAAACCGGCATCTGGACGCGCTAGGCTCCCCCTGGATCATCCATGAATGCGCCAGAAAAACCCTGGCGGGTCGCACTTTCGGGTATTACCTTCCCCCCGTTCTTGATCTGTCTGTCGCCCGCGTCATCCGGGAAAATGCCCTTCTGCTACAGTCCCGTTTGCGCGGAAGGACGCTTTTGGTCGAGATCCCCCCTTTCCCCTTCTTTTCCATGGGAAACCTGTCCCCGGGAGATTTTTTTCGGGCGATCCTGGAAGGCACATCTCTCGCTATGGGGCTGGACATCGGTCATGCCATGACCGCTTTCCGCCTTGAACAAACACGTTTTTCGCCAAAAGACTTCGCCGGATGGATCCGGGACACCTTCCCCCTTGAACATGTCGTGGAGATTCATACAGGAGGCCTCTCTATGCTCGGAGAACCCCTGTCCCCCGAATTCTGGGATGACCACCGGATCCGGATCCCCGACCTCCTTTGGGAATGTCTGGAAGCGGTGCTCGTTCTCTGCCCCCTTCCTGCATTAAGGGGTGCCGCGCTGGAGGTGGACAACAAGGATGTTCCAACGGTCGTGGAGGAATTTGGACGGTTTCGCCAGATCGTCGACCCTGCCTGGCCCGAAGGTCGCCTGGACGGGCGGATTCGACCGTACAGGGGTCGAACGATGCCGGCGGGGGAAGGACAACATTGCGGCGATCATGGTACGGAGACTCTCGACAACCTCCTTTTTGAAACCCTCCTCGAAGGAAGACCTGTTCGTCCGGAGATCACACGGGGCGATCCGGCCCTCTACCGAAACCGGATATACGCGGAGGAAGTCTGGGAGTTCGGGGGACACCTGCCGGACATCTTCCCCCGAACGATCGAGAGCGTGGAAAAAATCCTCGGGAATCCCCGACAAGATTTTGTCGATTTTTTTCACACAATCGCTTTTTCAGAGTTTGATCCATATGATTATCTCCGGACCAAAACCTGCGTCACAGGACTCTGGGTCGAAGACCTGATCCAACGAAAAAAAATTACAGGAAAGGCAGCGGACCATGTCCTTCAAACCGTACGGGAAGAAATTATTTTGCTCCTTTCTGACCAGGAAACGGTCAACGGAGACCCTTGTCCGGGTGAAAGCCTCCGGGAGGGGTGTCCTGACTGCGGCGTCAGGAGCCGGACATAGGGTCCTCCCGTTTTTTGTGATCTTCTTATGGGCATTGACGGGCTGCAGTTCCAGCCCCACCCAGGGATCTTCCTCCCGGCGCGCCATACCCGTTTCAGGAACGCTCCGGAGCGGCACCCTCGCCCTTCCCAAAACCGCGATCTATCTGACGGATCTCTCCCGTCCCGGACACTCTTTCGAGGAAGCGACCGACCTCCAGGGTCATTTCCGGATGGATCTGGCGCCGGGAACCTGGCGGCTGAAATCGGGCCCCATCTCATCTTGCCCTGTGGACAACACATTTGTCGTTCCGGAAGGCTCGCCCCCCTTGAAGATTCGGGTTACGGCCCCCGCGCTCACCTTTATCCACTGTCCCCCCTCCCGGATGGTGCTCATCGGCCCCGTTTCGGCCAGGCCGGATGTCTCCGTGGCCTCTCCCGCCATCCGGGGGTTCCTGATCCCGCCCCCGGGACAAACGGTTCCCCTCTTTCTGACACCCGCCGCGACAGGGGGGAAGGTCGACGAACTTTCGGTCAGGGAGGACGGCACTTTCACCTGGTCTCCACCCGCTCCGGGAACATATACCGTCCAGTCCGTCCTCACCGGATTCTGCCCGATCTATGCAACAATCCTTGTCCGGAGGGATTCCCGTTACCTGGTCGTCAGCAGCCATCGCCTGGACAAGGGGGGGCAATGCCCCGCGGTAACGGCGAACGTCTATTCAGGCGCCTTCTCCCTGCCGCCGGAAAGCCGCTGAAGATTTCAAGCCTCACCGGCATATTTCTTTTTCGGGGCAGTTTGGGTACGATACACCGAAATGATGGACAATTCGGGAGGAAACTTGCAGATCCTGACTATTCTGACGGGCGAAAATCCGCTTTGGGCCGTCCGGCTCTTCGACATCCAGAAAATCCTCTCCCCCGACCTGCTCGTTCCGGGCGAAGGAACGGGACCCTCCTTCGCAGGCTGGCTGGAAGAGGGAAAAGACCGGATTCCCGTCTATGACCCCCGGCGATGGAAGGGAACCGTACCCTCCTCCCCCCCCGGCAAACTCCTCCTGATCGGCTCCCCGTCCGGCAAAAGATTCGGTGTCGCGGTTGAAAAACTGGGCAAGGTGTTGCGGATAAGGGAAGACGACCTTCGGCCCGGAACCCCGCTGGAAGAAGGATTCGGCTGTCTGACGGGTCCGCTGCCGGACGGGGGGGAACTTCGGGTCATCAATCCGGACCCCGCGGGAGAAAAGATATCCGCTTCCAAAAGCCAGAAGAGGAAGCCTCCCGCCGAAACCACACCCCAGCCGGACGACTTCGTGACCCAGATCGGCAAGACCGCCCGGGAAATCCAGAAGATACTCTCCATGTCGGATTCCATGCTGGACACCATGAAACTGGTCGGAGACCATCTTCCGACAACGTCCGGCGGTCTCGAAACCGTCTCCCGGATGACGGAAGATGCGGCCCATACGATTCTGTCGGTACTGGAGTCCTCTCTGGAAACCAATCAGAAGATCCGGTCGGACCTTCAGAAGATGGCCTCCGACCCGAAGCGCCTCCGGAAGGACCTGCCGGCCATCGAACAGCTCCTGTCGGGCCAGGAAACCCGGATCCTCGAGGGCTTTGAGGCCATGGCTTTTCAGGATCTCGTAGGACAGAACCTGCGGAAGATCACCGGGACCCTGAACGATCTGGAAAAACGGCTTCTGGAAATCCTGATGGAATTCTCCGTGGATCGGGAGCCGGAAAAGGGCGAGAAGACCGATCTCCCTCGCTCCGCAGTCAAGGAAGCCCAGAATCTGGAACTGAAGGGCGTGCCATCCGAATCCGCCTTCACACAGGATTCGGTCGACAAGCTGCTGTCCGAATTCGGGTTCTGACCGGAAAAGTTCTTTTGATGATTCCGGACGATCCTCTGTCCCTCCGGAGGTTCTGGTAATGAACATCTGCGCGCGCCCGGTACGAATGATCCCCTTTTCCCCGCCTATCTGGAAAAAATCCGGAAAAAACCCGTGAGCCGCCACAGGAGACAATCCTACCGCCATCTCCTGAGCCTCTACGCCACCCTGAGCCAGGTGAACCAGTCCATCCTGCGCACATCCGACGCCGACGCCCTGTTCCGTAAAATCTGCCGGATCGCAACGGATTATGGCCATTTCCGTTTCGCCTGGATCGGGGTGGAAGACAAGATCAAACAGGAGATAGTCCCGGTGGCCTGGTCGGGTGAAGGGGCGGAATACCTCCGGGAGATCCGGATTTTTCTGGACCCGGCCCGTCCCGAAAGCCAGGGGCCGGCCGCCACGGCCCTCCGGACCGGCAGGATGCAGGTCATCCATGATTTTTTCCGGGATTCGAGGACGATCCCCTGGGTCGGGGCCGCCAGGCGTCACGGTTTCCGCTCAAGTATCGGGGTGGCCATCTCCCGGGGAGGGGAAAATATCGGCGTCATGAACCTGTATGCCGGTGAAAAATCGTATTTTGGCCGTCCGGAACAGCAGCTGATCCGGGAGATGGCCCTCGATATCAGTTTTGCCCTCGACCACTTCGACTCAGAGAAGGCCCGAAAGACGGCCGAACGACAGCTTGATAGCCATCGCCAGCGACTCTCCCTGCTTCTGGAAGAAAGCCTTTTTGCCAACCGCCAACAGGAACCCCGACGGATCATGCGCGCGTTCTCCGAAACGGCCCTTTCCCTGACCGGAGCGACCCGTGTCGATTTTGGTATTTTTGAGCAGGGCGCCCTGACCCGGGAAGCCATGGACGCTTCCGGCAGGAGTTTACCCGGACACCCTTCCCCGGAACAGGACAATATCTGTTCCTGGGCGCGCGCGCGACGGGAGATTTACCGTTCCGACAGGATTTCCCCCAATCATCCCCCCTTCCAGCCGGAAACCGGCGTTCTGGTCCACCTTCCCGCCTTTGGAAGCAAGGACAACTATCTGGGCTTTCTCGAGGTTGTCTGTCCGGAGACCTACATCCAGTCCGATCCCGACCTCTCCTACCTTTCGGCACTGACGGCCCAGATCGCGGGCTCGCTGGAAAACGCGTTTCTTTTGCAGGCCCTCTCGATTTCCGAATCGCGGCTCCGGATTTTCCAGAAAACCTTTGAAAGTGCGACCGTTCCATTGTGTATTTGCGACGCGCGCCAGCCGAATCTCCCCATCATTTTCGTCAACGACCATTTTTCTCGGGTGACCGGATATCCATTGGCCGAAACGGTCGGAAAAAACTGCCGCTTCCTCCAGGGGACGGATCGGGATCAGGAAGAACGCGAATACATCAGAACGGCCCTGGCGGCCGGAAAACCGATCCGGACCATTCTTCGGAACTACCGGAAGGACGGCAGTCTCTTCATGAACGAGCTCAGCATCTTTCCCATCTCCGATCCGGACGGCACCGTCACCCATTTTCTCGGCATCCAGAACGACATGACCGACACGCTTTCCCTCCGGAAGAACCGGGATATCGCCTCCCAGGTGTTCGATATGGCCAGCGACGGAATCCTTCTCACCGACAGCGAGAACCGGATCATCCTCGTCAACCGGGCTTTTACCGAAATAACCGGATATTCCCTGGAGGACGTTCAGGAAAAGAATCCTAGCGTCCTGGCCTCCGGCCGCCACGACTCCTTTTTCTATCAGGCCATGTGGAACGAACTCCTGACCGTCGGTTACTGGCAGGGCGAGTTGTGGAACCGGAAAAAGTCGGGGGAGGTCTACCCCGAATGGCTTTCGATCAGTACCCGGAAAAACCGGGACGGAACCGTCGAAAACTACATCGGAATCTTTCATGATCTGACAGGAGTCAAGGAATCCGAAGAACGCATTTCCTACCTCGCCTACCACGATCCCCTGACCGGACTGCCCAACCGGGTCCTGCTGCGGGACCGTCTGGAATACGCCATTCTCCAGTCGACCCGCCAGAACAGGAAACTCGGTGTTCTCCTCATTGATCTCGACGGGTTCAAGAATGTCAACGACCTCCTCGGACATCACACCGGCGACCAGTTGCTTGTAGAGGTTTCCCGAAGGATGACGCAGGGGATCCGGACGAGCGATTCCGTCGGGCGGATGGGCGGGGACGAATTTCTGGTCATCTTTCCGGACATTCATGATCTGAACGAGGTTTCCTCGATCATTTCGCGGCTGATGGAACAAATCCACCGTCCTTATGTAATCGATGGACAATCCATCATCCTCACAACCAGCGGAGGGGTGACCCTTTACCCCGAGGACAACTGCGGAATCGACGATCTGGTCCGCCATGCCGACATTGCCATGTATAGCGCCAAAAACAGGGGGAAAAACAGGGTTCACTACTATGAGCTTTCCATGGAAACGGAACTTCGGAAGCGGGAAAACTTCAAGCAGGAGATTGTTCGGGCCCTGAGGGAAAACGATCTTCGGCTGGTTTACCAGCCCCAGGTCGATATCCTGAACGGCGACATCCTCGGGGTCGAAGCCCTGCTCCGCTGGTACCTCCCGGGCGGAATCCGTTATCCGGGGGATTTTCTGGGATTTATCGAAAACGACGACCTGTCGGTCGAACTGGGACGATGGGTGCTGAAATCAGCGCTGGAACAGCATGACCGCTGGAAATCGAACGGCATGGACATCCGGATTTCAGTCAACATCTTTCCCCGCCATTTCACCGGCGGGACTCTCGTGGGAGATCTGGCCTCTCTGGGAAATTCCGGATTCGATCTTTCGGGCATCGCCCTGGAAATCACCGAAAACACCCTTGTGAGCGACCTCGCTGATATCCAGAAGACGGTCCAGAGCTGCAAGGAACAGGGTATCCAGATCTCCCTGGACGACTTCGGAACCGGATATACCTCCCTGACCATGGTCCGGCTCCTCCGTCCGGACTCCCTGAAGGTGGACCAGTCGTTTATCAGGGAGTCCGGCGACAATGAAGGAAACCGTTCGATACTGGAAAGTATCCTGAAAATCGGAGAGGGATTTCACGCCTGCGTTATCCAGGAAGGGGTTGAAAAGGCCAGTGAGCTCCGGATGCTCCGGGAGATGGGTTACCGAAATATCCAGGGATTTCTGGTTTCCCACCCTCTTCTGCCGGAAGATCTTGAATTCTTTTTCGGAAACTGGAGGAAAAACCGCCTGTGGCAAAAGCTGGGAGAACATGGCTGAGTCCATACTCCCGGAGGACGGGAACATGACGCGACCTCAGCGGCCCGGGCTTTTCCCGGTCAGCAAATGGTCCTGAAACTCCCGTCGCAGCGTTTCGATCATGTCTGACACTTCCGGAGGTGACGCGTCCGTCTTCAACGCGGTCCTGTAATGATCGAAGATCCTCGGGCCGTCCACTCCACCGGTCATGGGGATGTCCCCTGCCATGGACGCCGTTCTCGGAAAACAGTGGATGTGGATGTGGGGACACAACTCTCCAAAACTCAGGAAATAGACCTTCCGGATCGGCTTTTTTTGGAGTAGCAGCGTTTCTGCCAGAGCCCGAAAACGTTCGAGACTGGTGGTTTCAGATTCCTCAAGATCCTTCCACAACGTGACATGACGAAGCGGGGCCAGCACGAGATACCCTGGGAGAGCCACGTTTCCCATATGGTAGACCGCCACAGAACTGTCCCGAACCACCAGACGGTCATTGTTTCCCGTCTCCAGACAGACCGGACACCCCTCTTCCATTCAATCCCCCCATCACCGAAAGCTTCCCGCGGACACCCCGTTCCAAACCCCGGGACACCCTGAAGCCGGACGTTTCACAAACGGATTGAACTCGACCGATTTTCCACAGTATGATGACAG
>DAHWKF010000018.1 GCA_027343785.1 Leptospirillum sp.
CGTGATGAGGAGCCGCCGGGCAACGGGGTAGATCGGCTGCCCCATTTCCCGCCACCAGCGCCGGATGCTCTCAACAGCAAACTCGGAGGTATCGTGGTCGATGCCGACATTCACCCATCCGGTATTGGTTGTCAGGTCGTACACTCCGTAAGGAGCCACCTTCCCCAAGTCCGGATCGATGAAGTCATGCACGCGGACCTCTTCGGGACGGCCCTGGGGTTGCCATTCCCGACCCGCGTTCTTGAAGTCTCCGCCGAGTTCCTTCTTTTTGGTGTCGACGGAGATGACGGGATCTCCGGTTCGCTGGAAGTCCGAGACCATTTTTGCGATGAATTCGAACTGGGCATCCCGGTCTTCGTGCTTGCCCCCTTCGCGGGTTTTCCTCACCGACTGAAGGCTGTACCCCATCTGTTCCAGAAGGTCGCAGACCGTTCTTTGACTGACCGAATGTCCTTTTGTCTTCAGTTCTTCGGCCAGGCGTGCCGTGCTCTTGCTCGTCCAACGCAGCGGCGACATGGGATCTCCGCGCGACACCGGATCGACAAGAGCATCGAGATCGCGAAGAAGCGACTCGTCTTTGTCGACAAGCTTTTTTCGACCCCCTCCCGGAGATCTCACCCGCGGGCGATGTCCTTCCGCCTTTTCAGAAGAGCCCAAACTTCCGGACTCAAGCTCGGACAAACCCGCATAAAGGGTTGTCCGGGAAAGGCCGACCGCCCGGGACACGGTGCTGACGCCCCCGTGTCCCAGACTTCGCGCCTCCACGGCCGCCCAAAGGCGCAGGGACTTTTCGTTCAGCACGCCCGAGAGGGCGCGGTATTTTTCGGCAATGACTGTGGCGACATCATCCATGACTCCACAGTATAGCATTCTTGATAAATGTTCAAGTTATTTTTGCTTAATACCTTAGATCAAATTCGATTTTCCTAAAATCATCGATTGGGGGAGCGATATGGCTCGAGCTGTTTTTGAAAGCCTACCGAACCTGTATCGGTAGACGAAGCTCGATCGTGGACTCGACCGGCCGCCCGTCGTTTTCCGAAAGTGGCAGAAGCATTTATTCCGAAGGAGACGTGTTCATCCGATGGTTCATACCTGAGGTTTTCAGAAATTCCCCGGATTCCGATATAGGACTGGGTTCATCTTCCTCGCCCGGGTTTTCGGGGAGATTTTTTAAAATCCAGACCTGTTCCGGCCTGTTCCAATCATTCCGTCGATCCCTTCATCCAGGGGCAAACGCCTGCCATGGAATCCGGCAGGGCTTCCTGTCTAAGGATGTTCCCGAGTCTTTGCCTCCTGAGTTGAAGACTGTCAAGGAGATTGGAAGAATTTTCTCCGGAAACCGGGATCGTCGCACCTCTCCGGCTCTGTGTGCCGAAAACCCTTCCGTTTTCCCGGGGTCGGACCTTCGTCTCAGGCCAGACAGAACAGCGCCTGGCATTGCCCCCGAATTCTGGAGAGAAACGCCAGCGACCGGAGATCGACGGCCAGGTTGAGCACCAAGGACCGGGCGTGCCTCACGATCCGTCCCGCCAAGGAAAAGAGCTTCCACCGCACCGTCCGCAACGTCCACGTCCGGCAGGCGGCCGGAAGAAGATCCCGTTTGAACCCGATGAACAGATTGTACGCCAGGACCCCGATCCGGAAGAAGACGGCATTGGCGTGAAAGTCTCCGGTGGGCAGGTACCCCACCCCCACATCGTTCTTGAGCCCTTTGAAAAAGTTCTCGAAATGTCCTCTCTGCTGGTGCCACTCCAGAACACGGGTCCCCGTCCACTCCGGTCCGAAGTTGGTGGCCACCACCCAGTAGCGGTAAGAGACCAGCACCTTCGACAGGGGGGTCGAGAGATCCCGCACCCGCTTCACCACCAGACGGAACGCCCGGGGGGTGCCTCCCATCGCATGGACGGTCTCGGCCACTTCAACGACGTTCCCGCCGGGGCTTGCGACGGCCTTCCACTCCGTCTCGTCGATCCGGTCGATCAGTTCCATGACGGCGTTGTTCTTGTCCGCCGTAATGGTCCACTGGACCCCGTCCTCTTCCAGCGCGTTGATCAGGTCCGCATTGTAGGAAGCGCTGTCGGCCCGGACCCGGGAGACCCTCTTCCCCACGCTTTCCGCCAGGGCCTTCCCCCGTCGGTAGACCGCGACATGCCCGACTTGAGGAGGCACGTTCCCCTCCCGGAACTCGTCGTCGACAAACACCTCCGTCTCATAAAAGGCCGCCATCATCGACATGTATCCCTTATCCTTCAGGTACGAGTGCCGGGCCGACTGCTTGCCCGCCCCGATGAAGCTCGCGTCGAGATCCAGAGTGTACGCCGTCACCCCGTCCCGGCTCAGGATCTCCCGGTTGATCGCGTCCCGGACCTCCCCCAGTCCCATCAGACCTTTCCGCTCCGTCTTCGGGTCTCCCATGCGACGCAGCCACTGGCCCACCGTGTCTTCGTCGGGAATGACGGTCTGGGACAACAACGCCAGAAGATCCTTTTCCCGTTCCAGTTCCCGCAGATCCGACAGCGTTGTCCCGCCCATCAAAAACAGGGAACGCAGCGCCTCCACAAACACGCTTGGCGAAAATCCCCGGTTGCTTCCCGGCGCCGGCAGATGCCGCTCCACCCGCTCCCGGACCTTCATCCCCCGCAGGTACTCCCCAAAGGCCAGATATCCGTCCTGGCCGGTCAGGGGTTCGTCGGTCCGTGCCAGCTTGATTCCCGTGAATCCGTTTCGTACCATCGTTCTGGCCCGCCGACTGTTGCGGTTTTCACCGATCAGCTGAGAGTGTATCTCACCTGAAATCCAACAGGAAAGAGGGCTTTCTTTATTTCGTCACACTCCTATATCGGAATCAGTGAAAATAACCCTCGATTGTATTGGACAAAGGACTATGGTAGAAAATCCTTATGCAAATCCCCTTCAAGACTTTGGTCTTTCCTTACGACCTGACTCCTCTTTCTCCTGAAACGGCCAAAACCGTCAAGGCAGTGCTGCAGGGGGAAGTGACCCATGTTCATGTCTTTCACGTAATGAGTTTGAATGAAGAAATTCCAATGGGCTATCCCATTCCACCGGAATATATGGATGAGATTGACCGGATCGCCGTCCGGGAAGTCAAAAAGTTTTCGGACACCCTCAGGAAAGATGGGCTGGAAGTGTCGAACGGACTTTACCGCGGACGAGCAGACCGGACAATTATCGAAGTTGCGTTGTCGGTGAAAGCCGATGCGATCTTGCTCCTTTCACAAGGGAAAGGTTTGATGGGAAGGATCCTGCTGGGCTCAACATCAACATCCGTCCTTCACCACTCCCCCTTGCCAGTGATCCTGCTGAAACCCGATCATGTTGCCAATAGGCTCCTTTCAGAGTTTTCCCACCAGCCTTCCCCGAAAAACCTTTACGAATCTGTGCTCAAACCCGGCAAAACCGGACCTGTTTTCTGATGGATCCTGTCCAGAAAACGTTTGACCTCCCGGAAGGAATTGACCACGCCTCATTTTTCGGCGAGCTCAACCATCATTTGCGGCTGTTTGAACAGGCATTCGGGATCCGGTTGACAGCGAACGGCCACCGTTTGATCGCTACGGGCGAAGAAGAACGCATCCGCCAGGGAGAGAAAGTGATCGGCGAGCTTGCAGCCCTGATGGCGTCAGGGTACTCCATCCGGGAAGAAGAAATCCGCCAGGCGATCCTTCTGACAAAAACATCTCCTCATATCACCCTGAAGGACCTTCTTTCTGAGTTTGTTCCGATCAACAGCCGGAAACGGGTCATCTTTCCAAAATCTGCCAATCAGCTTCACTATATCCAGGCTATAAAGGCACACGATATCGTTTTTGGAATCGGGCCGGCAGGAACGGGAAAAACCTACCTCGCAATGGCAATGGCCGTTTTTTATCTCCTGAAACATTCCTTCCGCCGGATCATCCTGGTCCGACCGGCGGTCGAAGCCGGGGAAAAGCTGGGATTCCTTCCGGGAGACATCGCCGAAAAAATCAACCCTTATCTCCGTCCACTCTACGATGCCCTTTTTGATATGATTGATGTTGACAAAGTCAACAAGATGATAGACAAGCGGGAAATCGAAATTGCTCCCCTCGCCTTCATGAGGGGCAGAACCCTGAACGATTCCTTTGTCATTCTGGATGAAGCGCAGAATGCGACCGTTGAACAGATGAAGATGTTCTTGACCCGGATCGGGTTCAACTCCAAGGCCGTGATCACCGGGGACGTCACCCAGATCGATCTTCCCCAGGGAAGAACCAGTGGGCTGATTGAAGTCCAGAACATACTGAAAAATATCACGGGCATCGAGTTTCTCTATTTTACCGAAGTCGATGTCGTCAGACACCGTCTCGTCCAGGAGATCATCAAGGCCTATGAGCGATATGAAAATCCGGACAATGGCCAAAGGTCTTCTTCAGACAGGCCTGTCTGAACTTAACAGGAAAAACAGGATTCCCTTTCTCCTGTCAAGCATCGTTCTCTTTGTGGGAGGCATCGTTTGGGCCTTGCTCCCACCGATCCTTTCCCCATCTTCCCCTCCTGTTTCAACGGCTCTCCATCAGGCTGCACCGGCAACACTCCCTTTCCTGTCAGGAGCCTGCCTGATAACTCTCATAACCTTTTTTTCCATTTATTCCCTTGCGGAAAACCTTCAAAATCCCCCGGAGGCTTTTGAAAAAATCAACAGAAAACCATCAAAATACATCTTTTTTTCCCTTATTGCGGCAACGCTGTTATTGACCATCCTTCCGGCACCCTGGATCAAGGGTACAGGAAGCATGATCAATGATCCGGAAGAAAAAGCCATCCTGTTATCCATCCCCGCCCTCACGGCCTGCATCCTCGCGACCCTTCTTTTAGGGAAAAGGGTTGCCACCATCCTTTCCGTGATCATCGGCATATCCTTGACGGTCTTACTCAGATCCCCATCATGGATCGGTTTTCTCGTAATGATTTCAGGCATTTTTTCGACATATGCCGCTTCCCTTTTCAAGGGCCGGATCGGGTTTATCAAGTCCGGCTTGTTGACCGGTGTGTTTTTGGCCATTTTTTCCCTTTCAGTCCATCTTTTCTGGAACACAGGCGGCCGGTTTGATTTTGTCCAGGCGATCATCTCCGGACTATTAGCCGGCCTGACATCCACACTCGCGGCAATCTTCATTCTTCCTCTAATCGAAAAAGGTTTTGGCGCCCTTTCCGATATGGCACTGACAGAACTGCTGGACGTCAATCATCCGCTTTTGCGGGAATTCTATTTAAAAGCACCCGGTTCTTATCAGCACAGTATGTCGCTGGCCTATCTTTCCGAGGCGGCCGCGATTTCCATCGGGGAGAACCCTAAACTGGCAAGGATCAGTGCTTATTTCCACGATGTCGGCAAGATGGAACGGCCACAGTACTTCATTGAAAATCAGGCGGCATATAATCGCCACGAGCTATTGACTCCCCGCATGAGCGCACTCATTTTGATCGACCATGTCAGGAGGGGGATGGATATCGGACACAGACACCGGTTACCGCAGATTGTCATTGATGCGATTCCCGAACACCATGGAACTCGCCTGATGCAATTTTTTTACCGGAAAGCATTCGATCAGGAGAGCGATCCACACAAAATGGGGCCGGATTCCGACTTTCGATATCCTGGTCCCAAACCCCATTCCAAAATTACCGCCATTATCATGCTGGCCGATGCCGTAGAGGCCGCCGGACGGGTCCTGCAACGTTCCTCTCCCACTCCGTCCCGGATTCAGGGGATGATTGAGGACGTTTTTTCGGATATCATCAGGGACGGACAGCTGGATGAATCTTCGCTTACGCTGGAAGAAATCGCTGTCATCAAAAGTACCTTCACACAGATCCTGGTTTCGATTTACCACCATCGGATCCCCTACCCCAAATCACTTTCTCCCCGATCCGGAGAAAGGCTTCCGGCCCGGAAGGAAGGTGTCCTGGATGCCCGTTGAAGTGGTAAACCGTCAAAGGAAATATACTCTCGACATTGGATCCCTGGAATTTCTCGCAAATGAGGTCCAAAAAGCGCTGGATAAACAATCTGATCTCTATACGGTCACTATCGTTAACGACCGTCGCATCCGGCTGGTCAATCGGATGTTCCGGGGAAAAAACTCGGCCACGGATGTCCTGTCGTTCGGATATGACTCCACACCTTCGGCCGAGGCACTTTTCCCCGACGGAGAAATCCTGATTTCTGCGGAAAGGGCTGAACGACAGGCGCGTGACCAGAAAATCTCGCTGGAAGCCGAAATTGTCAACCTCATCATTCATGGCATGTGCCACATATCCGGCTACGACCATGAAGAAAACCCGGTTGAAGCGGAACGAATGAAAAAGATTGAAAGAAAGATATCCGGTATTCTCCTCGTCTCCCTCCGGAAAGCCGCTGGAAATCAGACAGGAGACCGGGCAGATTTCAGAATTCACGGAAAAATTCCTGATTAAACCCCAACTCGACGAAAGGCGAACTTCTGGCATGAATCTTTTTCAGCGTTTGGAATCGGGGTTGAAAAAAACCCGGGAAAAATTCGGCAATAGTCTTGCCCAGCTCTTTAGAAAAGAGCGTTCACCATCATTCTACGAAGAGCTGGAAGACCTTCTGATCATGGCGGATGTTGGTCCGGAACAGGCATCCCTCTTGATCGGCGACTTGAAAAACTGGGAAAAAAACCGGAATAACATCACGCAGGATAATCCGCTTGTTTTCCTCGAAGAGAGAATCGCCAGCTTTTTCCCGATCGACCCTCCCGTATGGATTGAACAACCCGACTGGAAACCTGTCGTCATCCTGATGGTCGGCGTCAACGGCGTCGGCAAGACAACCACCACAGGGAAGCTCGCGAGCCGGTTCCGGTCAGAAGGGAAGTCGGTCATCCTTGGCGCAGCAGACACCTTCCGAGCCGCCGCCGTTCAGCAGATTCAGCTTTGGGGAGAAAAGCTTGACGTTCCGGTCGTGCATCAGAAAGAAGGGGCGGATCCGGCAGCCGTAGCTTTTGATACCGTCAAGGCGGCCATCGCCCGGAATACGGATGTCGCCATTATCGATACAGCCGGCAGGCTGCAGACAAAACACAATCTCATGGCCGAACTCGGAAAAGTCCATGGACTGGTGAAAAGAGAAATGGACGAACGTCCTTTTGAAACATTGATCGTCCTGGACGCGACTCTCGGCCAGAACTCCATCAGCCAGCTTGAACACTTCCGGAAAGCGATTCCTCTCACCGGAATGATTCTGACCAAACTGGACGGCACGTCAAAAGGTGGGATAGTCGTCAGCCTGGCCAGGAAATTTCACCTGCCCATCCGTTTCATCGGAGTCGGAGAAGGGAAAGACGACCTCCTGGAGTTTGATCCGGTTCTCTATTCAAGGGCACTTCTGCGATCCGAAGAGGCCATCCGGCCGACATGATTCTGATGATCAACTATTCTTCGACCGGCCGGTTCAGCTTCCGGAACAGGGCTTCTTTCATGACATGCCGCGGAGCGGTCGTCCCCGTCCAGAGCTCGAAGGACAGGGCCCCCTGCTCAAGCAACATGCCAAGACCATCCTCCCAGGGGATTCCTGCAGAAATTCCGGCCTGCAGGAAAGGGGTCGGGAGACCATCCGTCCGGTAGGACAGGTCAAACATCCCTTTCACACCTTTAAGCCCTGCCTCTTCCAGTATGGGGAATCCCTCTCCAAAGGCGCCTCGTGACAATGTATTGATAATAACGTCAAATTCACCAACTTTCTGGAGTTTTTCCAAAGGCAAAACGTCCAGGCCCTCCTTCTCCTTGCCGGAAAAAAGGGAATTCAGAAGAAGTTGCGCTCTTTCGGGTGTCCTGTTGGCAATCGTGATCCGGGAAAAACCGCCATCCTGAAGGGCGAAGATAACGCTCCTTGCCGATCCCCCGGCACCCAGAACAAGGGGGTGGGAAAGGGGTGATCGAATCTTCATGTCCACAAAATCGCGAAATGCCGACTGAAATCCTCCCACGTCCGTATTGGCCCCCAACCACCCCGAAGACCTTCGGACAACCGTATTGACGGCTCCAATCCGAAGAGCCACCGGATCGCGATCCTGTACCAGCCGGAACACAGCTTCCTTGTGTGGCAAGGTGACATTGAACCCTTCGACACCAAGCAGATCCATGGCATTAAGAGAGGGGGCAAGATTTTCCGGTCGAACCTCGAAAGGCACATAGGCGGCTTCTATTTGCGTGAAGTCAAATGCCGCCTGTTGGAAAACAGGTGAGAGAGAATGGCTTATTGGATAACCGATGACACCGTAAAGTCGCTTCATCGCGACAGACCGTACCGAAGGACGGAGATAATGCCCATCTCCTAGGCAATCTCCTTGAGGACATAACGGAAGATGACCCAAAGAACGATTCCCAGAAGAAGGGAGACGCTTGCGATGAGAGCGGCCTTCGGTCCGGCAAAAATCATATAGAAAAAGACGAAAAGCAGAAAAAGACCCAGAACAAAATAGACAAACACCCGGGCCCAGTCCCTGGCAGTCATCCTTTCTTCTTCCGTCACAGGATATGGTTCGTCTGTCTCTTCCTTGATGACCGATTTCAACTCGTCTTGTCCCATCGTCTGCCCCATCCCCAAATCATTTCTGACCAAAGCCCTTGTCCGATCTCTACTGTAGTATAATCAACCCATCCTCATAACGACAATGGAGGGAACGTGCCGGACCAGGAAAACCCACCACAACCCCAACTTCCTTCGACGCTGGAAGAACGTCTCCGTTCGCTGCCGGAAGAACCCGGCGTCTATCTGATGAAAAACGCGGAAGACGAAATTTTGTATGTGGGAAAATCCCGGAGTCTGAAGGACCGCGTCCGTTCCTATTTTCAGAATTCCCGCCCCCGCTCCGGCCGGATTGCCATGCTGGTTTCCCGGGTGTGGGATATTGAGATCATCCGGACAAAAAGTGAGCTGGATGCGCTGATTCTTGAAAACACCCTGATCAAGAGACATCACCCCCGATACAATGTTCTTCTTCGGGATGACAAAACCTATCCTTATCTGAAGTTCAGCTGGAACGACCCCTACCCCAGACTGACCGTCACACGAAAGGTGCGGGACGATGGAAGCCTTTATTTTGGGCCATACCCCAATCCTTCCGCGCTCAAGGATACGATCAGGCTGATCCGTAAAACCTTTCCCCTGGCGACCTGCTCCATTTCACTGGACAAACCGACGCTGGAAAGACCTTGTGTCGAATACCAGATCAACCGGTGTCTGGGACCGTGCGTTAAAGGTCTGACATCCGAATCGGAATACCGCCAGGTCGCGACCGGTGTCAAGCTCTTTCTTCAGGGAAAAAGCGAATCCCTTCTCTCATTTCTGGAAGATGAAATGTCCCGGCAAGCCATGGCGCTGGAATTCGAAAAGGCGGCAATGACCCGAAACCGTTACCTGAATGTTCTCCAGGTCATGGAAAAACACGCCGTCTCATTTCCTTTTTTCCATCCGATCGATGGACTGTACATGATGCGTTCAGGCCCTTCCGCCCTGGTGACGATTCTGCATATCCGGAACGGACTCCTGATCGGGAAAAAAGAGGTTGAACTGAAGAATGTCGAGGAAGCGACAGATGAAGAAATCCTTGTGGCTTTCCTGGAACAGTTTTATGGAAAAGAATCATCCTTTTTGCCCGCGGAAATCCTGATCCCGTTTTCCCTTTCAGAAGATGAATTCATGTCCTTTTCCTGGATGTCCGAAAAGAAGGGAGAAGAACAAGTCAGAATAATCTTCCCCAAGCGGGGCGATAAAAAAATGATTCTGGATCTGGCCCGGGAAAACGCTGAAGAAGCCCTGAAGGCCCGCAAAAGCCGGAACAATGACCCAGAGCCCATACTGGAAGAGCTGCAGAAGTTCCTGAACCTGGAATATTTGCCCCGGATCATTTGCTGCGTCGATATTTCGAATACCGGAGACCTTTTCCCGGTCGCTTCTCTCGTCACTTTCAGGGACGGAAAACCGGACAAGGAACTTTACCGGAAATTCCGGATCCGTTATGAAAAAGGGCAGGACGACTTCAAGATGCTGAGCGAGGTCATGGAACGGCAATTCAAAGAAAAATCCCTGCCCGACCTCCTCGTAATCGACGGGGGGGCGTTGCAGCTCGGAGCCTGTGTGAAAACCCTGGAATCATTGGGTCACAAGGATGCAAGACGAAAAGTTGTCTCCCTCGCGAAGGAAAGGACCGCCAAAAACAAGTTTGAAAGGATCTTCCTTCCGGATCAGGAGATCCCTCGCCTCCTCCCTGATCACCATCCCGTAAAACACCTTCTTGTCAGGTTGCGGGATGAGGCGCACAGATTTGCCCTGAAATACCACAGGACCCTCAGGGAAGAATGGCTCACCCGTTCCCGTCTGTTAAACGTACCCGGCATCGGTCCGGCTCGGGAGAAAAAGCTGGTTCAGGCGTTCGGCTCGGTCAAGGGTGTGATGGAAGCCTCTCCGGAAGACCTGATGAAAGCGGCGGGAATATCTCGGGAACTGGCTGATTTAATCCATCTGGCGATACGGGAACAACCTCCCGAACATTCAGGAACACACGCCGGGGGACAGGCATGATTCTCGGTATTCTCATGATCCTCGCGGGAGTCGGCTGGGTCGTCGTTACATCATTTTTTCGCGGGGTTGTCGATCCCTGGTTCAATGCTTACCCCCTTTTGTCTACCCTTGTCATGGCAACGGTTCTACTGACATATGCCACGATTCTCCTGTTAAGCGGCAGCAACTTCGGAAAGCCGCTTCCGGGAGGGAAGAAAAAGAAGAACCCGTCTCCTGCCGCCCCTCCCCTGCACTATATCTTGCAATGGTCCCTTGTGGGGGCCATATTCATGGTCGCCGGCTTTTTTACGCTCGGAACAATGCCATACCTGTCCGGATTCCTTTGGCTTACCGGAACGGTCATACTCCTCTCCCAGTTCCTTTTTCTGATGATCCCAAACACCTTTCGCCAGGAGGGGGATATGGGGAAAGTTGACCTGATCCCCAACCGCCTCAAACTTCATGAAAATGCCTACCATTTTTGGGATACAGCGATCTTGGCCGGCGCGTTCTTTCTGGTGACCGGCGCCCTGCTAAAACCGATATCGACGGTTTCCGGCCTCCTTTCGATCGGTACCGGGGCTGCGTGGATCCTGGGAGCGATTTCTTTTGCCCTTGTGAGCACGTTTTATCTATCAGGAATATTCCGGAAGAAAACGGCATTGTCCAGCACCGCCGTACCCGAAGAAACCTTGACCATTTTTCCGGGGAGCAATCCAACGCGGATGGCTCTGGTGGAAGCCTACATGTCGCACATGGGCTCCCTCTCGCTGTTCAGTGTCAAAAAGAACGGTATCCTTCTCCGGGGGCCCTCGGAAAAAGAATGTTTCATTTTCACACGCGCTCTGGCCGGAGAAACGGGGCGGGCCTACCTCCCGTTCAGCCTGTCATCCATCAAGGGTTTGTCCACAAACACCACCCAACAGGAACTCCGGAACCTTTCATACAAGATCAGTCTATACAAACCGGTCCTGCTTCATGTGACGGATTACCGGGAAGCGGTGACATCCCTCTCCCATCCGGAAAGAGAAACCTTAAAAAAATTTCTGGTCAAATTGTTGTCGAACAAACATTCGCTGGTCCTGTTTTCCCTGACCGGTGCGGATGAAATCCCCCCCGACTTCATGAATCCCCCCGTCGTCCACTGGGTGATCGACATACCTCCTCCAGACGTCGGAACCAGGGTTGCCTTCCTGCGGTTGACGCTCAGAAGCCTCGCCCGCAATGCAGAGGTCCTTCCCGGTCAGATTCCGCTATTGACAGCGGAAATGATTGATGGGTACGACCTCTTCAAGCTCGCAGAAATGATGGAAGGATTCTCTGTCGAGGATATCGAGGAAATTCTGAATCGCAGCCTGAAAAATGCCAAAAGCCTCAGGCGGTCGCTGCGCCAGCTCGACATGGATGTCTCGATCAGGAGAAAGATGCAGGGCTGGCAGGACCCAACTCTGGAACCGATGGAAACGATCCGGGCAAAATTGACGGAAGACGCCATTACACCTGCTCTGGTCGTCACAGCATCGGAAAAAATACTGAAACATAAACGACATGCGGGAGAAGCTCTTCTGATCGTGGGCAAGACCTTCACGATCCGACAGATGCTCGCCCAACAACTGGCCCAAAAAGAGAAGTTCCACTTCGCTTCGATCCAGCAAAAGGAATTTGCCCGTGACAGTCTGGGGGCGTTCCGCAATTTCATCATCCAGAATAAAAAACAGCGTCCGGTCGTTCTTTACGTCGATCCGCTGGAAATCCTTTTTCCCCGGGTCCAGCTATCCCATTTCAGCTACCACGGAGAAATATACAACCAGAAGGTTATCGAACTGTCCCAGGTCCTTCAGGAAAAGCAATTCTGGCTGATCTGCGGCACAACGGGAGCCAATGAAATCGATCCCATGATTCTGAGAAAATTCTCCCGCGTTCAGGAAATCAGCGATATCCAGAAAGAATTTATTCAGGATGTCGAAAGCTATGCGATGGAAAAACTGATGGAAGGACTGCCACCGGAAGGTATCGATTTTTCGAAGTTCCACCTGTTCACAGAACAAAAATCCCGGGATCCCCGTCAACCGGATGGCGCTACGGAAAACCATGAGAGTCATTCGTTTGTCCTGTCGCTTCCCGCTGTGCAACCTCCCCCCATCCCCGGTTTTTATGGACGGACTGCGCTCCAGGAAGAAATCCTCCAGACACTGGAAGCCTCCCGGTTGAATATCCGCAAGGACGGTTCCAGACTCCGGGGCGCCTTCCTGTTTCTCGGACCGTCTCAAAGCGGGAGAAAAGCCCTCTCCGAAGCATTATCCCAACAGGTATTCGGCGACAATCATGCATTTGTTTATCGGGACATGGGGTTGTATGACGATCTGTTTTTCTCCGAACAGTTTATCCGGAAGCCGGTGGGTACAACAGCCACCAACCCTCCCCTCCCGGAAGGGTTATGGGATCTTTTTTCTGAATCCCCCGCCAGGCTCGTGTACATGGACAATGTGGAGAGAGCCCACCCGAGTCTCTGGTCGCACCTCCTGCCGATACTCCGGGACGGGATGATCCAATGGCAGGAGAAAGCACACAATATCTCCCAAAGCATTTTTGTTTTGGCCTCAAGTCTTTTTTCGCCCCAGGATTTCTTGCACACCGAACCATGGGAACGCCCCAACATTCTGATCCGGACAGTCCAGAACAATAACCGGAGACTGGCATTCCTGCCCCTCTTTCAGCCACCCTTCCTGAAAAACATAGACTTGATCGTTCCGTTTCCGGAATATGCCCCTGAAGAAATACGGCAGGTCCTGCAACAGAGCGTCACCCGGATACTGGAAGAGTTTGCCAAAAAAATACCGCACACCGGTTCATTGGGCGTAGCCCCGGATCTGTTCGACCACCTGCTCGAAAAAATCGATGTCCCTCGCCGGGGCATGTCGGGTCTCGAACCGATGCTCCAGATGATATTGACCCCGGCATTGTCCAAAATTCGGGAGTCTACGGATCAATCTCCGGGCCCCCATGATTACCTCCTGTACTGGGATGGTGCGGGAATCGCTGTCGGTTCCCTTTCGCCCCAGGAAAAAAATCCGGAAGAAATGGCTACAGTCTCTCCCTGACCATCTTCCGGAGCATTTTTTCCGTCCTCCGCCCCCCTGAAAAATTGACAGACCCAGAACAGGCATAATAAAATCGGGCAATGGTGGACTATAGGCCCAGATAGAATCTTGCCAGAACCAGCGCGGATCCAGTCCGAATCCTGTCATGTGCGTCCGGGTAGTCCCGCGTCAATGGCCGGATGCTTATTTTGTTTTCAAACGCAATTTCCCATATATCATGATCGGAGGCTCAGAGATGAGACAGGAGTGGGTGAAAAACCGGCGGGGCGTCGTCACTCAAATGCATTACGCCAGAAAAGGGATCACCACTGAAGAGATGTTGTATGTCGCCCGTCGGGAGAATGTCTCACCGGAATTCATCCGGTCGGAGATCGCCCGGGGACGTCTCATCATCCCGGCCAATATCCGTCATCCCGAACTCGAACCCATGGGAATCGGGATCGGAATTTCTTGCAAGATCAATGCGAATATAGGGAATTCCGCTGTCATCCCCAATCTCGAAAACGAGATAGCCAAGCTTGAAGCCTGTGTCAAATATGGCGCGGACACGGCCATGGATCTTTCAACCGGCCCCAAAATTCCGGAAATCAGGGAAGCCATCCTGAGGCGCTCCCCTATTCCGATCGGAACGGTCCCTATTTATGAAGCCATCCAGCGCGTGGGCGACCCGATGGATCTCTCCGAGAAGGATCTGCTCGACGTCATCCGTTTCCAGGCAGAGCAGGGTGTAGACTATATGACGGTCCATAGCGGCATCCTGGCGGATTTCGTCCCCATGACCCAAAAGCGGATCACCGGAATCGTCAGCCGGGGTGGATCACTCATGGCCCAGTGGATGATGCACCACAAGAAAGAAAATCCCCTTTTCACCCATTTCGACGAACTTCTGGAAATCTGTCGGGAGTTTGATGTATCCCTTTCGCTCGGTGATGGACTCAGGCCGGGATGCCTGGCCGACGCTTCCGACGAAGCCCAGTTTGCAGAGCTCAAGGTATTGGGAGAATTGACCCTTCGGGCCTGGGAAGCGGACGTTCAGGTCATGATTGAAGGCCCGGGACATGTGCCATTCGACCAGATCGCCATGAACGTGGAAAAACAGCAGGAACTTTGTCATGAAGCACCCTTTTACGTACTCGGTCCCCTGGTCACCGATATCGCCCCGGGATATGACCATATCACCTCCGCCATCGGAGCGACCGCGGCCGGAACGGCGGGCGCGGCCCTCCTATGCTATGTGACCCCCAAGGAGCATCTGGGTCTGCCCGACCTGGAAGATGTGAGGAACGGCATTATCGCCTACAAGATCGCGGCGCATGCATCGGATATCGCCCGCCATCGCCCCGGAGCCAGGGACAGGGACGATCAGCTTTCAAGGGCCCGCTATGCTTTCGACTGGAATCGCCAGTTCGACCTTTCACTGGACCCGGACAGGGCACGGAGCATGCACGACGAAACCCTGCCGCATGAAACATTCAAGTCCGCAGAATTCTGTTCCATGTGCGGACCCAAGTTCTGTTCCATGCACATCAATGAGGAAATACGCCGGGAAGCCCAACAAGCCCAGTCCCTGATTGATCCTCGTCAACAGAAGGACCCTTCGATCGCTGCGGACAAAGTTGGGGCATAATTCTCTTTTCCGGCATAAACGGGTTGGAGGATCCGGTCTTTTGACGGTTCCTCCTTTACCTTCGTATCCGGCTTTATGCTTTGACCGGACAGTTGTCATGTTTTGTTTCGCATCCGCCCTCGTGTCATTTCTACCTCCCCCGACCCGTTCCGGTTCCCGGTAATCCAGGGAGAAAATCATGCCAGCCATGCGGATCGGAACGCCGGTTTTCTTCAATAACATCCCCTTTGAAATTGAAGAAAGACAGATCCTTCGCGAAATGCGCATTCCCCGCAAAGCCTTCCTGAAGGAACTCGACGAACCCGGACTCGCCAAACAGATTGAAGAGGCAATCGGAGAGGGTTACCGCTTGATCCAGGGAAAAGGCGTCTACCGCACCCTGGCACTGACCGGTATAGAAGAAAAACGGGTATTGACCCATGAAAGCCGGACGCTTTTCGTCGGGGAAAAGATGGTCAAGCTTCTCCGGTATTGCGATTTTGCGACACTTCTGGTCGCAACAATCGGACCCGACCTTGAAAACAGGGTGGATGCCCTCGCCAAGGATGAACCCGCCTACTCTTTTTTCCTGGAAAGGGTCGGAGCCTGGATGGCCGATTATATGGGAATCGTGATCGACCGGACGATTGAGAAAGAAGTCAGGCGTTTCGGTTACGGCCGCACCTTCCGATTCGGAGTGGGCTACGGTGACTGGCCCCTTTCGACCCAAAAGGAGGTCATGGAACTGACGCAGGCGCATCGAATCGGCGTTTCCCTGACGGAATCCTTTATTATGGTTCCCCGATTATCTGTTTCCGCGGTGATCGGATGGGAGCGGACACTCGATGTCCCTGACAAAAAGGCATTTCAAACCAATGACACCGCTGATCAACAAGAAAATGAGGACGATGCGTGAAGCCAATTCTGGAACGGCTTAAAAACGAGATTCTGTTACTGGATGGTTCCATGGGAGCCCTTCTTCAGTCCCGGGGCCTTCCGTCCGGCTACGCCCCCGACCTCTGGAACCTGGAGCGCCCACAGGATATCCAGCAAGTGCATTCCGAATATGTCCGGGCCGGCTCCGACATCATTCTGACAAATACTTTTGGCAGCTCACGACTGCGGCTCAGGGAGTACGACGCGGAAGGACAGATCCGCGAAATCAACCGGGCCGGAGTGGATCTGGCCAGACGGGCCGCCCGGGATCAGGCCTTCGTGGCTGGGGACATTGGGCCTTCGGGAACGACAATCGCTCCCTTCGGCGACCTTCCTTTTGACGACGCCATCGGGATTTTTTATGAACAGGCCCGGATTCTTCTGGAGTCGGGTGTTGACCTGATCGCCATCGAAACGATGTTCGATATCCAGGAAATGCGTGCCGCGTTGATTGGCGTCAGGGAGGCCGTCTCTGGCCGAATTCCGGTAATGGCCCTCATGACTTTCAACAATGACGGCATCACTGATTCAGGCTCCGATCCGGAAACGGCCGCTTCGGTTCTTGAAGGGTTCGGCGTTGACATCATGGGGCTCAATTGTTCCGTCGGTCCCGAGGCCATGGTACCGGTCGTCAGGCGCCTGGGGCAAACGACCAGTACCTTTATCGCCGTTGAGCCGAATGCCGGCCTTCCCGTCCATCGGGAAGGCCGGACGGTCTACCCGGCCAACGCCGAGGAGGTTGCCCGATTCGCCCCCCAATTTGTTGAAGCGGGTGCCAATATCATCGGGGGATGCTGTGGAACAACACCGGAGTATATCCGCCTGCTGAGCAGGATGCTGAAGGGTACAGCCCCGATTTCCCGGCCATCCCCTTCCTTGCTTAAAATTTCCTCCCGGACCCATATGACATTGGTTGGCCCCGGGGTGCCGTTCCTCATCGTCGGAGAAAAGATCAATCCGACAGGAAAAAAGAAATTTTCTGAAGCCATCGCTGCCGGTCAAACCGACCTGATCGTCGCGGAGGCCCGAAAGGAAATGGAAGCGGGAGCCCATGCCCTTGATGTCAACGTGGGCGTTCCTCTCGTCAATGAAGCCGACATGATGGCCAAAGCCCTGACGGCCATCCAGAACGTGGTGCAGTTGCCGATCGTGATCGACTCATCGTATGCATCCGCCCTGGAAGCTGGCCTCAAGGTCTATCCCGGACGAGCCCTGGTCAACTCGGTCAATGCGGAAGATGAACGGCTCGAAGAGGTCCTTCCGATCATCAAAAAGTATGGAGCTGCCGTCATCGGTCTTGTATCGGGGGATGACATTCCGGAAATGGCCGTTGACAGATTGAAGAATGCGGAAAAAATCCTGAAAAGAGCGCTCGAACTGGGGCTATCTCCCCGGGACCTCATTTTCGATACCCTTGCCCTGACCGTATCGGCCGTCCAGGAAGCCTCCCGCCAGACCCTTGAAACCATCCGCCTGATCAAACGGGAACTGGGACTTCCGACCATTCTGGGACTTTCGAATGTCTCCTTTGGTTTGCCCGCCAGGAAACTGGTCCATGACAATTTTCTGGCCATGGCGATTGGGGCCGGTCTGGATGCCGCGATCTGCGATCCCTATGATGCCGTCCTTCACCAGACGGTGGCTGCGGTCAGTGTTTTTGTAGGCCGAGATCCCGATTGTCGAATCTATATCGAAAAATCCGAACAATGGGTGGCTCCGGAAGCCGGCGACACCAGGAAAAAAGACGCTGGCCCCCAAAAACCCCTGACCACGGTGGAGGCCATTCGCAAGGCGATTATCGAAGGGGAACGGGAATCGATCGCCAGCCTGGTCCAGAAGGCCCTGGCCGAAGGAGAATCCCCCTTTGTCATTTTTCTCGATTACATGACCCCGGCGATCCGTCATCTCGGAGACCTTTTCGGGCAACGCATCAAGTTCATCCCTCACCTCATCGCCGGGGCGGACACCATGAAAAAAGGGGTGGAAGTCCTCCAGCCCTACCTGGAATCCGATGGACCCGTCGAAAAAAAAGGGACGGTTGTTTTCGCGACAGTCAAGGGGGATATCCATGATATCGGAAAAAATATCTGTATCCTGATGCTCAGGAACTTCGGATATAACGTTATCGATATGGGACGGAACGTTCCACTTGAAACTATTCTTGAAGCGGCTCGCGAACACAAAGCCCAGATCGTGGCCCTTTCAGCGCTCATGACAACAACCATGATGCAGATGAAGCTCGCGATCGACACGATCGCGGAACGCCATCTTCCTTACAAGGTCATGATCGGGGGAGCGGTCGTCACAACAAAATTTGCCGAAGAAATCAAGGCGGACGGGTATGGGAAGGACGTCGGCGCCGTGGTTGGGCTCGCCGAACAGTTGATCCAGGCGTGCATGGAAACACAACCACCTGCCTAGGAAGCCAGAGAAACATCCGGGCGGGGAACAGAGACGGTCAACCCGTCAAACGCCGCATGCACGTTTGGCGGGAGTTCCGATTTCAGTTTCTCATAATCGATCCGGTGGGACAGGTGGGTCAGAAAAGTCTGGCGGGGCCGGATACGCTCGACCAGTTCCAGTGCCTGCCAGATGCCAAAATGCGATGCATGGGGTTCATACAACACAGCCCCGACAATCAACGTATCGACCCCTTTCATGACCTCCATGCCCGCTTCCGGAACCTCGTTGCAATCCGTCAGGTAAACCACCCCTTCCAGACGAAGCGCGTGATTGTATACAGGACCATGCTTGACTGGGAAAGGCGTCACCAGAAGGTCCCGAATCAATGTCGGCCCCAGAATTTCGTAGGGGGCCAATCGGGGCCGGGTCAATCCTCCACGATTTTCCTCTGAAAAAGCGTAGGGGAACATTCGCATAATCGTTCCCAGCGTTTCCGGATCCGCATAAATCGGTATCTCCTCTTTTTGCCAGAAGTTGAACGTCCGGAGTTCGTCGATGCCCAGAATATGGTCGGCATGGGGGTGGGTGAAAACAACAGCATCAATACGGGAAATATGGTTTTTCAGGGATTGAATCCTGAGATCGGGGGAGGTGTCGACCAGGATATTCTTGCCATTTGCGCGAACGAGAATGGAGGATCGGGTCCGTTCGTTCCTGGGATTTCCCGACCGGCAGACCACGCAGTCGCACCCGATCATGGGAACGCCCGTCGAAGCGCCCGTTCCCATGAAGAGAACCTCCATTTCATCCGCTGAACGTGGTCTTTCGCCAGGCGCCGGGCTTTCCTCGGATTCCATCAGCGTTCTTCGCTCAGGGATTCACCCGAAAGATCTTGACATGCTGGATCACAACGGGAGTCTGGGGGCGATCACGTCGGTCGGAGGGAACTTCAGAAATCTTGTCCGCAACCGATTGACCCGACACAACCTGTCCAAAGATAGAGTAGTTTCCGTTCAGCCAGGGTGCCGGGGCCACCGTAATAAAAAACTGGCTGCCGTTTGTGTTGGGTCCCGCATTGGCCATGGCCAGAACACCTTTATGGGAAAAATCCCGCGTCGCGTCGATCTCGTCATTGAACTGGTAACCCGGTCCGCCCGTTCCATTTCCAAGAGGATCGCCGCCCTGGATCATAAAATTCTTGATAACACGGTGAAAAATCAGCCCGTCGAAAAAGGGCCTCTTGACCATCTTCCCGGACTGGGGGTCCAGAAACTCTTTGGTCCCTTCGGCAAGGCCGACGAAATTCTCCACCGTGTGGGGAGCTGACTGGGGAAACAACTGGCAGACGATGGTTCCCATGGATGTGTCAAATTCTGCATACTCCCCCGGAGGGAGAGATGTTTTTGCCGGTTCAGCTGCATTCGCCACGTTCGTTCCCCCTATCCCGGGCAACCCCACCATCCCCATCAAGAGAATCGAGAGGAATACCAGGTTCATTGATATTGTTCGCTTCAGATGAGAATATGTCATCCCGATCCCCTCACTTCCCCTCACTTTTTTCCGGAACGTTTTCTTTCGTTTTCAGTCAGGAGTTTTTTCCGGATCCGGAGATTCTCGGGAGTGACCTCCAGAAGCTCATCATCCTCGAGAAACTCCAGCGTCTGCTCCAGGCTCAGATGCCGGGGAGGCGTCAGCGTGATGGCATCTTCAGCCGTAGATGAGCGGATATTCGTCAGATGTTTCTTCTTGCAGGGATTGACCGCCAGATCCGTCGGCCTTGAATGGGCGCCGATGACCATCCCCTCATAGACCCTGATGCCCGCGCCCAGAAAAAGGACTCCCCGCTCCTGGACATTCTCCAGCGCATAAGCCACGGTTTCTCCGGTCTCCATCGAAATGAGCGCGCCATTGTTCCGGCCGGGGATATCCCCCTTGAATTCTCCATACCCGTGGAACGTGTGTGTCAGGAGGCCGGTTCCCCGGGTGTCGGAAAGGAATTCGCTCCGGTAACCGAGAAGTCCTCTGGCGGGAATCAGAAACTCCAGCCGCACGTGGCCATCTTTCTGGGGAGCCATGTTGAGCATCTCCCCTTTCCTCGGTCCCAGTTTCTCGATCACCGTCCCCACATACTCTTCGGCGACATCGATGACCAGGTACTCATAGGGTTCCTGTCGGGAAGCGCCTTCGCCCTTGTAGAGAACCTTGGGACGGGACACCTGGAACTCGTATCCTTCCCGCCGCATGGTCTCGATCAGGATGCCAAGATGGAGTTCTCCCCGACCGGACACCTTGAAGGAGTCGGGACTGTCCGTTTCTTCGACTCGCAGGGCCACATTGGACTTGATTTCGCGGTAAAGCCGGTCTCTCAAGTTCCGGGAGGTGACAAACTTTCCTTCCTGACCTGCAAAAGGGGAGTTGTTCACCAGAAATTCCATCGAAATGGTCGGTTCGCCGATCTCGATAGGGGGAAGCTCTCCAATGGTGTTGATATCCGAAAGGATCTCCCCGATGCGAAGATCGGGAAATGCCGCGAGAAGGACAATATCTCCTGCCTGGACGGACTGTACCTCGACTCTCTTGAGCCCCTCGAAAGAAAGAAGTTTCTTGATCTTTCCCTTTTCCTTCAGTTCTCCATCCACCACCCGACCAATGGTCTCGCCAACCGCGGCCTTTCCTCGAACAACCCGTCCCAACGCCATCTGACCGATATAGGAGTCGTACTCGAGGCTGGTCACCTGCATGAGGAAGGGTCCGGAAAGATCTGCCGAAGGAGGAGGAATATGACTGATGATGGTTTCAAAAAGCGGGATCAGGTTTTCGCCCGTCTCTTCGAGTTTCCGCATCGCAAACCCTTTTTTTGCGGAAGCATAGATCACCGGAAACTCCATCTGTTCGTCCGTCGCCCCCAGCTCGATGAAGAGATTGAAAACATCGTTCAGCGCTTCCACGGGACGGGCATCATGGCGGTCGATCTTGTTCAGAACGACAATGGGTTTCAAACCCAGGGACAAAGCCTTGTTCAGAACAAATCGGGTCTGGGGCATGGGACCATCAAAAGCGTCGACCACAAGAAGGACCCCATCGACCATCGTCAGGATCCGCTCAACCTCGCCGGAGAAATCCGCATGTCCGGGAGTATCAACGATATTGATCTTGTAATCCAGATAGTGGACTGCGGTATTTTTGGCCAGGATGGTGATTCCCCGTTCCTTCTCCAGCTGATTTGAGTCCATGACCCGTTCTTCTACCGTCTCGTTGGCCCTGAAAACATTGCCTTGCTGGAGGAGCTTATCGACAAGGGTCGTCTTTCCATGATCAACATGGGCAATGATGGCGAGGTTCCTGATGTGAAGAAGAGCTGTTGCTGCTGTGTTTTCCATAAAACCTTCCATAGAAATGGGAGCTTTTTCCTGTTCGAACCATCTTCGAAATCTTCAATCTTCCTATTCTACTTTGTCCGTTGACCGAGGGTCAAACTTTCCTTTGCCCCCATCAGCATTGCGGAATAAAGATCAAACGATCAGAGCGACACATTTCAGATAGTCCAGTTCCGGCATGGCCAGGACTCTCGGATGATCCGCCGAGGCCCGACCCTGATAAACCAGGCGTCCCTGCCTGCGCTTTTTGCGCAGCAGAGACCGGAGAATTCCGGACAGGTCATCCCATTCCAAAAGTGCGGAACAGGAGCATGAAACCAGCATTCCACCGGGCCGCAAAAGGGCAAGGGCCAGTTCATTGGCTGTATAGTATCCCTTCAGCCCTTCTTCCTTCTTCTTCCGGCTCTTGATGAACGCGGGAGGATCCAGTATTACCGCATCAAACTGTTCCCCGCGCCGGACAGCCAAGGAAGCCCATTCGAAAAAATCGCTCCGGGATGTCCCGACCGAAATCTCCCGGGCGAAGGGGGAAAGATTTTCCTCGTAACATTCGATGGCTGTGACAGATTCGTCCACGCCGAATACTGATGCCGCCCCTTCCCGTACAGCGCCGGCAGACCATCCCCCGACGTAACAGAAAGCATCCAGGACTTTCTGTCCGGCAAAAAAACGTGACAGGGCCAGCACGTTGTCTTTCTGATCCAGAAAAAGTCCCGTTTTCTGGCCTGAACGATAAGGGAAACGCATCATCATATTCCCGACCGGTATCTGAAGAGAGTCCGGAACTTCGCCCCGATATTCGTCCGGAGAAAGAGGAAGGCCTTCGGTAAGCCTGATGGAAACTCCGTTGTCGATCCGAACCCCTTTCGGAGCGAGGAGACGGTCGAGAATCTCCAGAATGACGTGTTTGTATTCCTCCATCACCTTTGTAGTGAACTGGACGGAAAGCCAGTGGGAAAAAACGTCCACCACCAGCCCGGGCAACCCGTCCCCTTCGGAATGGACGAGCCGGAATCCGGTATTGCCTTCGGTTTTTTTCCGGACCGGAAGACTGATGGACTCCATTATCTGCTCTTCGAGATATTCCCGAAAATCCTTGAATTTTCCATGCTTCAGGAGACGGACGGACAAAAGCGTATGTGCGTTATGAATGCCCGTCCCGAGATAGGAACCCGAACCACTATATACATCCACTATACCGGATAGCTCGGGGGATCCCGAAGGTTCCACACGATCGACTTCGTTACTGAAAATCCAGAGATGACCCGAACGAACCCTCCGGTCTTCTCCCTTTCTCAGCACAACCCTGGGTCTCGAATGCATCAATTCCATCCTGTCATCTCAATTTCCATCTCTTGTCTCCCGGGTATGCCCCGAAACGCCGATAAAAACGGGTACCATCCTGGTCCGGTGGACAATCCACCGGACCCTCCACTAGTATGTTTATTTGGTCGCCACACAGGGGGCCGACTGGTTTCGGCTCCTGGCGTCCCGGCATCATCCTTCACCATCCACAACAGACAAACCCCAAAAGGATTTCTGCTCCCATGAACTGCCCATCCAATCGAAGCATCCTAACACCCACTCTTCATGGGAGACAAAACACGCCCCGATGAGCGATCCCTTCAGACAATCCCTTTCCGTCTCCGTCCAAAAAAGGTGGCTCAACTTTTTTTCCGTCAAAGGCCGCCGATATCCCCTCCGGATCGTGTGGGCGATTTGCCTCATGGTGGCCTGTTGCCCGGCAAACAGCCGTTCGGCTCCTCCGCCACCGGATAACGTCACCCTGGATCAGGATCTCCCGGCATCTCAAACATCCACCGGAGGGTCGGAGGGAGGACCATGGAAGCTGACCTTCCTGCCCAATCAGGATCCGTTTACCCCCTTGCTGGCAGATCCGCGTCAACCAACAACATCCATTAATTTTCTGACGCTGTCGAACCAGCCCTTTATCCAGTTCAACGGAAACTTCGGAGCGGATATCGGCATAGCCCGTTGGGAATCACCCACAGAAGGCATCAACAAATCCGTTCAGGTCGGCGTGATGGGGGCCAGTTTTTCAACTTTTTCAATCATCCGCTCCTCCACCTATCTTGAGGATGCGGACTATGTGATCGGTGTTCCGGTCACATTCCGCTGGAACTCCTTTTCGGGAAGGGTCTTTTTCTTCCATGAAAGCTCCCATACGGGATACAATTACACCGTACTGGAGAATATATCGAAGATCTCCGACTTCGGGAACGAAATCCTCCAGGTCATTCCATCATGGGACGTCACTCCGAACGTCCGAGTATACGGGGGAGCAGAATACCGGGTATTCGGTCTCTACTACTATCCGTCGGCAGAGGATTCAACCATATTTCTGGGAGGGATCGAAGCCTATTCACCCGAAATTCCTTCCCTTTCCGCCAGGGGGTATCTGGCTTTCAATCTCGAATCCCGGGGCATAAACGGGTACACGCCGGACGAAGATCTCCAGCTAGGGCTCCTGTTCCATCGGCCCGGATCCTACCTTCAGATCCGCCCTGCGATCGATTTTTACAACGGGTACTCATACATGGGCGATCTGCTCTTTTATAAACAACACTATGTGTCCATGGGCGTTTACTTTGACTTTTAGGAAAGGAACCGCAAGAATAAAAAGATTGCCTTTGAAGAATACTCGTTCCCGCATGCCATGGGGGCCCGGCAGAAAAAGATTCGGATGTTCTTTCTCACTTAAGGTTGCCGGACGTTGCTTAAACATTGATCCGGGGGCATGGCAACATATCCCCATACCGGTTCGGCTGAGATCCAGTCATGCACGGGCGGAGGTCCATTGAATTTTCGCTTTCACCACCATAAAGCCAATCTGGCGATTCAGACGGAAACATGCCTCCGGTGGGCTTCCCGTCGCCCCCATCGATCTCCAGTCTGTCTTGCTTTTGTCTCCTTCCTCCTTTGTTGTTTTATGGTCCTCTCCGCTCCCAATTCCGCATCAGCGCTGGACCTGCAGTTTCTTGGAGACCTGACGATTGCTCCCGTATCCCCGCTCCAGAATGCCGGAATCGTGGGAGGCGGCGGAGATATTCGCGTCCTCTGGGAAGTCCTTCCCGACTGGGACGCTGCGATTTCAGCCGGAATACAGGTCTTTCCGACCTCAACGAACCCCGGTCCCAACACCGTTACCTTTCAGCCCAATACCAGCGGTATTGCTTCCGTCGTCCCCGTCACCTTCGGTTTTTCCCATGTGATTTACCGAACCCGCAAGAAAAATACTTTTTTCCTCACCGGTGGAATCGGGCCTGGATTCGAATTCTCATACGGGGCCAACCACCCGGAAATCGAACCTTATGCCGAAGTCGGAGGAGGGTTCAGCCTGAAGGAATTCTTCCTCGAAGAACGTCTGGGGGTCATGCCCTTGGCCTTTGGGGCTTACCAGCCCGCCCAGTCGGGCCCACTGATCATGTTCATCACATCGTTCGGGATTCACTTTTTCGAATTCTGACTTAAATCTCAGGAAAGCGTGACCGGGAGCGAATCGATCGACTTCCATCCGTCTATCCGATAAGCCAGCACGTGATCCAGGAAGGTGATGCTCCTCTCAACCAACGGGGAATTCAAAAAAACCTTCTCCCCGTCCCGTTCTATTCCGTGCAGATATTCAAGCGTCCATCGGTCAACCGTCACAAAACTCTCTGCCCGAATGTCCGGCGAATCGTGACAGGCAGAGCAGAGCAACCGTCCATCCTGCGGATGGTAACGGAAACTGTCGTCCCAGGGCTTTTCCCGGCATAAGCTGCACGTTCCCGAGAGGATCTGGTAGCCCAGCAACGCAAGAGAGCTTGTGGCAAAACGGACCCATGCCACGGCGGGGGAATCCTCCGGGTCCGCAAGTGATTCCAGATAACGGACGGCCAAGTCAAATACAAGAGGTTCGGGAAAGTTCGGGGGCAACATCCCCAAAAGAAAGCGGACAGCCGCGCCCGCCCAGTAAAACCGGCCAAGGTCTGATTTCAGGAGAGCAAACGTGTCCAGGATCGCTGCCTTGTGGATCCGGTAGAGCGTACCTTCCAGGTGGTGTCTTCCCATAACCAGAGCGAGGGTCAACGGTTCAAGCGATGCGCCGAACCGGCTTGCCATCCCTGCGGCTCCACGCGCAAACCCTGTGATGAGCCCTTCATCCCGGGAGAAAAAGGTGACAACGCGATCCGATTCGAGATAGCGGACCGACCGCAAAATCAGGGCTCTCTGCTCCAAGCACTCACCTCAGCCTTCCGGAATATAACCCAGTTCCCTCAGCTTTCCCGGGTTCTCCCTCCATCCTTCCGACACACGGACATCCAGCCGTAAAAAGACTTTTCCACCCACCAGCTTTTCAATGTCCAGCCGGGCCGCCTGACTGATCTCCCTTATCCTTTCTCCTCCCTGGCCGATCAGGATCCCTTTCTGGGAGAGTCGCTCCACGAAGATAGATCCGGTAATCCTTGTCAGATCTCCGGGAGAGGCAGCTTCTTCAAACTCTTCAATCAAAACTGCTGACTGGTGGGGGACCTCTTCCCGGAGCTGAAGAAAAATCTTTTCCTGAATAAATTCCCGGGCCAGCTGACGGACAGTCTGGTTGGTGTACCAATCGCTGTCGAAAACGGGATCCCCGGCCGGCAAGAGATCAAAAATCAGATCGACAAAGCGATCCAGATTCCTGGTCTTCAATCCTGAAACCGGCACAATCTCTCCAGGAAATCCCCATTTTTCGATTTCCAGCAATCGGGGAATCATCCCCTGGGACTTGGGGCGGTCCATTTTGGTTGCGGCAATGACCAGCGGCTTGTTTCCCAATGTCGCAAGCAGAATCTGGCGCATCTTCTCGACATCGTCCGGCCCCGGCAAGGGATCGAGGCTTACGACCCATACGACAACATCTGCCGTCAGGAGCGCTTCTTTTGCCAACGTGCCCATGAGATGATTAAAGGCGTGGGACAACCGGTGAAACCCCGGCGTATCATAGAAGACAATCTGTCCTCGGGGTTCGGTCAGAATCCCCTGAATCAATGTCCGTGTCGTTTGTGCAACAGGAGAAATTGCGGCAATCTTTTCGCCGATCAGGGCGTTGATGAGCGTCGATTTTCCCGAATTGGGAAGTCCCACCAATGCGACAAAACCGGAATGCGGGCTTTTTTCATTTTGTCCGGTTTCCGGACGGATAACGGAAGATAAATCAGGTCGGCTGGGCATTACGGGCCTTTCAGGTCGTCAGCAGGCGACTACTCACCTGCCAGGGTTGGATCAATTTGTAAATCTGGCATCAAACGAAACAAGCTTACCATGGAGAAAGCGTCAAACAAAATGGCAGCATCCCTTCATCGAAAACTGTCCGACCAACACGATTTCAGCCATTCTCTGCGTTTTTCGAAATATTTTATCACCGGAGCGTCCTCCGGGCTGGGACAGGCGCTGGCGACAGAGGCGGCCGCTCCGGGAATAACGCTGGGTTTGGTTGCACGCAGAAACAATCGGCTTCTCGAAATTTCGGAACCGCTTCGGGAAAAAGGCGCGACAGTTTATTTATATCCCGGGGATGTCCGGGATGGGGGTTTTCTGAAGGAGGCGGCAGGGGATTTTGAAACGCGAGCGGGCACCCCTGACTGTATCATTGCCAATGCCGGGATCCGTGGAGCGCTGGATGACAACCCGGATCGCCGTCAGGACGAGGACATCATGGACACCAATTATCATGGTGTCCGGAATACCATTCTTCCATTTGTCCCGATACTGAAACATACCGGCCGGGGAACGATTCTTGTCATCTCCAGCCTGGCGTCCTTCCTCCCCCTTCCTGGAGCGGGAGGTTATTGCGCCTCCAAATCGGCCATCAACACATGGTGCGGCTCCCTCCGGTACGAACTCAAACCGTTCGGGGTCCGACTGACAATCATCAACCCGGGGTTCATCCGGACAGAGATGACGAGAGACAACCCCTATCCGATGCCGTTTGTCATGGAAGCGGGAGAGGCCGCCAGATTGATCCTCAGAAAGGCGACCGGAAGTCGAGCCGTTGTCTCGTTCCCAACCCCTCTGGCCTGGGGACTGGGATTCCTGTCGATTCTGCCTGCGGCACTCCGGGAATCCATCCTGACAGCCATTCTCAACCGGAAGCACTGACTCCGGCAACCCGACAGAGCGCCACTCCCGCATACGACTCTCAGATCTTTTCCGTCCAGGGTTCCGGCAGCCACTGTATGCGGATGATTTCCAGAACCCGGTCGTAGAAGAGACCATCCTCACAACCGCCAGGCTCTTCCGACTTTCCAAGACGGAGCTGAGGCTTATCCGGCTTTTCAATCTGACGGTCTCCCTTCAACCCGAAGATCTCAAGAAGATGTTCGCCGATCTCCCGACTCATTTTCTGGAGAAACGGATCGTTTCTCCAGGCACCCGTCCGAAGAAAAACACGGGGAAAAAGCCGATTCATAAACTCGTCTTCCGAATATTCGGGCTCGATTACAGGCGTTCCCCTTGCCCATCGGACCGCACTGTCATATACAGACCGGAGTACAGCAAACCATCGGCTTCCCGGAAAAACTTCCGCTCCAAAAAAACGGTTCTGGACAATGGCATGCCCCTTCCCCGGATAAATGGCAAGCGGGTGGGCGGGCATTTGAAATTTTCTTTGCTCAGATCCTTCAATCATATCCCAGACACAAGGCACTTCGCAGAGAAACTCCTCCGGCCGGGCACGGTTTCCGGAAACCAGTCTCTGGATTTCCTCCGGCGCAATCTGCTTCCTTCCCCCATCTGCCGCAACCCGGAAAAAGGCGGCTTTCGGCAGATTGGGGCTCTCACCCAGGAACCAGAAGGCTTCGTTGACGGCGTCCTGCCCTTTGAGACGTATCATGTTCCACCTCCTTGGCATGATCAGACGAAAGATCGACATACGATTGTTTTCCGTTCGACATTCCGGCCATGTCCCGCTCCTCCTGCCAATTTAAGTTTACCCCTCCGCAAGGAACCATATGAAAATCTCACACCGGTATACCCGGCTTGCGCTTTCCGGAAAAAACCCGTATCAGCCCGGTCCTGACCAAAAACGGCATCTTCACGGCCCCGAAGAGCAAATAGGGATTGACCCGGCTTTTCTGATAGGCGCAAGTAGCGCACATGCCGAACGAACGAATGCCGGCCCATTCCTCAGGCGTCCTCTTGGACAGGCAGACTGGGCAAATCAGATAATCCGACAGCTTCAGGACTCCATGGGCAAAAGCCCTTTTGTCCAGCACGACAGACCAGGGAATCATCAAAGCACCTCCTTGACAGGAAACGCCCTTCCTTCCATCAGCAAACCTGCATTGTCCTTGCGTTTGGACAGTGCAGATTCTTCGGAACCCTGTGACAGGACAAGGATCTCCGGTCCTTGTTCCATCTTCCCCGTTCTTTCTTGTATGCGCTGCCGGTTGTTTCTAGCCTGGGGGTAATCTGGAAAATCACTTTTGCATTCTTTCCGGGCGGGAAAAGGCCCTTTTCCAGAATCGGGAGCCGTTCGATCGGAATGCGCCAGTATAAAGAAAACACTTAAACAAGACCGGGCCATCTGCCTACGGACTATTGATTCGGCAAGGCCATTTTTTCCATATAGTGTCATTATGGCACCACTATCCTGTCTGTCAAGATTTCGACGGCCCATTCCGTGCTCCGAAACCGGGGTCGAATCAGGAGAGCCGGAGGCCTTGCCGGAAACCGCCATTTTCAATAAAGTGTTCTTTGCTAGGTTCTGTGCGTTTCAAGGATTTGATTTCTGTCGGGTTCTGCCGAAAAGACAGGATGAGTCCTGCCCGGTCAATAAAGGATATGGGCAGCCTATGAGAGGAGTAAGGGGTATGTGGTTTGGCATTATCATGGCGGGCGGTTCGGGTACACGGTTCTGGCCCCTCAGCCGGGAACTTTTTCCCAAGCAGTTCCTCTCCCTCGACGGTAACTCTTCCCTCCTTCAGGGGACAATTGACAGAATTTCGCCCCTGATCCCCCAAGAACGCCTCTGGATCATCGTCGGACCGAAGCATGAAGCGGAAACCCGCCGCATTCTCAGGCTTGCGGAGAAGGAAGGGCTTCCGGCAAAGGTATTTGTCGAACCCCAGTCACTAAACACCCTTGCGCCATTGGCGATTGCCTCCGTTTACCTTGCCCGAACGGATCCCGAAGCCGTTCTGGCCGTGATGGCCAGCGACCACCTGATCACACCCGGAGAAAAGTTCCTGGCGCTCATGCATCAGGCCTGCTCCATCGCCGGACGTCACGATGCTATCCTGACCTTCGGCATTCCGCCCTCCCGCCCGGAAACCGGATTCGGGTATATCGAAACCGGCGAGATCGTCCCGGAGGAATCAACAGATCTGGCCCCGGTTTTTCACGTGGCCAATTTTGTCGAGAAACCCGACAGGGAGCGGGCTGAACGATTCCTGTCGGGCAAAAGGCATCTTTGGAACAGCGGAATGCTGGCTTTCCGTGCCAGGGTCTTTTTGGACGAGCTCCGCATTCATCAGCCCCATTTTTACGAAGCGTTGCAGGTGTTTGCGGAAGTGATCGGGACCGACAAGGAGTCGAAGGCCCTCGCATCCCTGTATTCTCGGGCCCCCGAGACCTCCGTCGATTATGGCCTTCTGGAAAAATCCACCCGTGTCTGGACAGTTTCCTCCCTGCTCGACTGGAAGGATGTCGGTTCCTGGAGCGCGCTCGACGATATTTCAGAAAAGGACGCGGATGGAAACGTCTTGCGGGGAAACGTCCTGTCGCTCCACAACAAGAACTGTATCCTGTTCGGAGACAAAAGAATCCTCGCCACCATCGGCCTCAAAGACCTGATCGTCGTCGATACGGACGATGCAACGCTGGTCTGTCACAAGGACGAAGCCCAGAAAGTCCGGGAAGTCGTCAGCGAACTCAAGAGAAAAAAACGCGTGGAAGCCCTGGAGCACAGGACCACGCACCGTCCGTGGGGGCACTATACCATCCTCGATCAGGGGCCGAACTACAAGATCAAGAACGTTACGGTCAATCCCCGATCCCGGCTCAGCTACCAGATGCATCTCCACCGGTCCGAACACTGGGTCGTCATCGCCGGCACCGCCAGAATCACGCTGGAAGACCAGGAGATCTTTCTCCACGTCAACCAGAGCATTGATATCCCGAAAACGACCCGGCACCGGATCGAAAATCCGGGGAAGGTCCCCCTGGTGATCATCGAGGTGCAGAACGGAGAATATCTGGAAGAGGATGATATTATCCGGTTCTCGGACGACTATCAGCGCTCCACGGATGAAACCGTCGCAAAACCGTCATCAGGAGAAAAAAAGGATTGATCCATCCCCCTTCGAAAATTTTCCGGGAATATGATATCCGGGGCAACGCTGAAAACGAGCTGACCGATCCTGTTATTTTCGGGATTGCCAAGGCCTTCGCGTCTCTCCTGAAGGAAACCGGCGGAAAAACGGTGGCACTGGGAAGGGATGTGCGCATCTCCTCTCCCCGCATATCCCGGGTTTTAGAAGACGCCCTTCTTTCCTCCGGCATCGACGTGATGGACATCGGCATCGTTCCGACACCCCTTCTTTATTTCTCCCTTTTCAAGCTTCCGGTTGACGGTGGAATCATGGTGACGGGGAGCCACAATCCCGCCGACGACAACGGAATCAAGATGGCGTTGGGAAAAGAGACGATTTACGGAGACCGCATCCAGGAGATCCGCCGCCGGATTTCCCTCTCCCGTTCTTCCAATGGTCAACCCGCCAGACGGGGCAGGAAAACCGACTCCCCCGTCCGCATTCAATACCTCAAGGAACAGGCCGACCAGTTCGGCGTATTATCCGCCTTCCGGGGCCGCCCCCTGCGGGTCGTGATTGATTGTGGCAACGGTACCGCCGGACTAGTGGCCCGGGATCTCTATCGCTCCCTGGGGGTTGACGCCGAATTCCTGTTCGAGGAACCGGACGGGCGTTTTCCCCACCACCACCCGGACCCGACCGTTCCCGAAAACCTGTCGGCACTGATCGCGCGGGTCAAGGATAGCCAGTCGGATCTGGGAATCGCCTTCGACGGAGACTCGGACAGAATCGGTGTCGTGACGGAACGGGGAGAGATCCTTTTTGGAGACCGTCTGTTGCTACTCTTTGCCCGCCAGGTGCTGGACGCGCTTCCGGGTTCGGTCATCCTGTCAGAGGTCAAGGCCTCGCGGATCCTTTATGAAGAAATTGAAAAAATGGGTGGAAAGCCTGTCATGTGGAAAGCCGGCCATTCACTGATCAAGGCCAAAATGAAGGAAACGAACGCCCCTCTTGCCGGGGAGATGAGTGGTCACATTTTCTTTTCGGACCGGAATTACGGGTACGATGACGCGCTCTACGCCGGTTTGCGTCTTCTGGAACTGATGACCGTGGCACAGAAAACCCTCTCCGAGCTCCTGGACCCATTTCCCAGGACATTCGCCACGCCAGAAATACGGCGACCGTCTTCAGACACACGAAAATTCGAAGTCGTGGAACGCCTCCGCGAGATTCTCCTCCGCAATGGATACCCATTCTCGGATATCGATGGCGTAAGAATCGATTTTCCTGATGGCTGGGGACTCGTCCGTCCCTCCAATACACAGCCGGTACTCGTCTTGCGCTTTGAAGGACCCACCCCCCAGAGACGGGACAGGATTCAGGAAGAAATCGAAACCCTCCTCCGGGAAGCCGAAAACAGTCTCCCGACTCCTGAAGCCGATCCCCCCGCTTCCATTTGAGTTTCTGGCCGAAGAAATATCGCTCCACGTCCCCCTTAAACCCCTAACGGCGGGTTATCTGCAGATAATCAGAGGGGGATTTAAATTGTTGCATTTTAAATATATAATATATTCGTCCTGTTTCATGGTGGAACAGGAACCATTGTCCGGACATGTTGCATATTACGTCCGTTCCCGTTCATTCATCTGCATCATGGGCGGATTGAATCCGTTCATGAAATAAGGAGTATTCTCTATGGCGATAAACACGGAAGCAATCAAAAAAAGTGTGGAGATCCTGGCACCCCATGGAACAAAGGTCACTGAATATTTTTATGACTATATGTTCCGGAAACACCCCGAAGTTCGCCCCATGTTTCCGACGGATATGGGACCCCAGACAAAACGCCTTCTGGATTCGGTAGTGTACATCGCCAGCAATATTGACAATCTTGACAATCTGTTACCCTACCTTCAACGGCTGGGCGCCGGACATAAAAAATACAACACCCGGCCCGAGCACTACCCCGTTGTCGGAGAAGCGCTTCTAGCGACGCTCGAGCATTTTGCGGGACCCGCATGGACCCCCGAGCTGGCCCAATCCTGGACTGAAGCGTACGCAATCGCATCCGACGTCATGATCAAGGCAGCGCAGTAATTCATTTCACGCAGCAATCCGCCCGTTTCCTTTGGATCAGGACCGGCCAGAAACGGGCGGAGATACTGATGTTTTGAAGACCGGAACCCCGATGGTCAACGTTGGTGAAATAGGCCAGCCCTCACCGCCCCGGGCCATCGGAACCGGTATGCCCCTATTCGGATTTGAACTGGATTCTGGAATGCGTTCCGTCACAAAAGGGTTTTTTGGACGATCCCCCACACCGGCAAAGATGGTAGGTTCCCGATCCATCCTTGCTGACCTTCTTTCCATTCGCATCCATTATCTCAACCTCTCCCTGTATTTCGTAAGGACCATTTTTAAAACATTTCACAATTGTCTTGTCCATGGCATTCCTCCTGTCAATGGGTGAAAGGCCGAACACACATTGTCTTCCGGAACAACGCAGAGAATTCCCGTCGCTCCCTTCCCGGCCCATCCGGGATGTTTCCGATAGATCTTGTCCGACTCATTTTTTCCGGAAGGTTTTGATATATGCGAACACATCCTGAATCTCCTGCTTGGAGATCACATCCCACCAGGGGGGCATCTTTCCATAGTCGTAGCCGTTGGTGATCACATCAATAAAAAAAGAATCCGGACGGTTTTTCCACAATGCGGGATCTGTAAAGTTTGCCGGTGGCGGAAACGATACCCCCCCGACTTCTCCATTCCCATCCCCCTTGACCCCGTGGCACTTGTAGCAATACTGGTTGTAGACGACTTTTCCGCGTTCCGGATCACCGGGTTCCAGTGCCCAGGTCGGGGTCATATATCCGCCCAACAAAACACCGATCACCCCTCCTGCCAGAACAACCTTCAATCTTCTCACCAGTCACTCCCTTCCATTTGAGGTTGATATACCTGCCTTTGACCGGACGCGTTAAAACAGACGGAGAAATCATACGATCGGTGTTGTCCACAATCAACCCGTTTCAGGGATAAACGATGATGCCTTCTTTTCATAAAAGGCATGGACTTTTTCCCCGGGACCCTGAAAAATGTCCCTGTAAGCATGCTGCATTTTCCCTCAAGACTTCCACCCGCTTATCCGCCATGGAACAAGGATGGGCAGATGTTTTCAGACCTTCTCCAACGTTCCATTATTGGCGAAAATTTATGGTATGATCCGTTCAAAGCCTCCTTATTATATGAGGGGAGGTCACCACCGGAACGGTTCTGGGAGTCAGATGGAGACGGTTGGACTCTTTTCACGGACAGGCTTTATTGCCGAAAGAACACTCATGTTCCGGATCGTATTGCCCCCGGAAACCCGGGATGGCTTTGAACCGGGACAATATGTCCACATCGAATGGGAATCACCCGAGATAACGGATGAAAAAGGCAACGGACGGGACTTTTCCATTGCCTCGACACCGGAAGAATGGCCGGTCTTGTCATTTGCCACCCGTCTGACAGATTCCGCTTTCAAAGCCAATCTGGAAAGGGCGGCGGACGGGACTCCCGTCAAGGTGTCCGGTCCCTATGGGGAATTCACGCTTCCGTCCGCTATGGGAACGCGGAAATGGGACCAGCCTGTCGTCTTTATTGCCGGAGGGATCGGTATCACCCCTTTCCGGAGTATCCTCCGGCACTATCTGGGGAAATACTCCTCCGTTCCGTTTTTTCTCTTCACAACGAACCGGAACGTCCGATCCATCCCCTTTCTGGAAGAACTCCGGGAGATGTCAAAAAACAACAAGAATCTCTTTCTGGAGCAGATTGTTTCCCAGCCGGAGCCTGATCTTCCGCTTGATCTGGAAACAGGCATCCTGACGCCGGATCGCATGTTCGAGGCGATCGGGGAACGGGCAAAAAATGGCGACTACTATATCGCCGGAACGCCATCGTTGGTCTCATCCTTTACGACAGCGCTTCAGGGCGCCCGTCTTTCCCCGGAACAAATCCACTCCGATCCGTTCTTCGGGTACATTTAGCCGATCCTCTGACTATTTTTCAGGACCCAGACAATCCTTTCGCCACAGACAGTCCCGTTGCGTGCAAACACCGGCAGTGGCGGTTCCGAAACAGTCGAAATTTCCTTCTTTTCTCTGAATCGATCGGATCAGCTCACTTTTTTTCTGATGTCTCGGGATAACGTTTTTGGACCGCGCTATTTCCCGGATTTCCACCATGTTCATGGCGTCCTCCTTGATATACAGGAGTCAGGTCACACCCTGGCGGCTCCTCTCCGTTCAAGGCTGGAAACACTCTCCTCCGGCCCCTCTGGTCTGACTTTCCCGGTTCTGGACTGAACACCGTCCACAAGAATGGGTCTCAGCAGGCCGGAATTTTCCGTGATATCGGCCAGCGTAAAGCTGTCCAGCGTTTTCAGGAAAGAAGACAATGCCGAACGAAGAACGAACTTGAGACTGCACACTTCATCGATGGGACAGGTGGAAGTCTCCTCCCCGAAACATTCGACAATCTTGAAATCAGGCTCGGTCTTGCGGACGAGGGCTCCGATCGAGATCTCCCGGGGGGGGCGGCCCAGGACCATTCCGCCCTTCTTTCCCCGTGTGGTCCGGATATAGCCGTTGGTGGAGAGGTTGTGGACAACCTTGACGAGGTGGTTTCGGGAAATGCCAAAAGCGTTGGCCACCTCCGTGATTGTCGACGGTGATTCGGGTTTTGCCGAAAGGTACAACAAAACCCGGATCGAATAATCCGTGTAAAGGGTCAATTGCATCCGCTCGCCTCCCATTCGTCCGATCCCCTCAGCTGTCCGGGGACCAGAACCGCCGTTTTCTTCGTTGGTGTCCTTCTATCTGTCTTCATGGTCGAGGAGGCCATAGGTTCTGAGCCACAATGTTTCTCTTTCCATGTGCCATGTTCCGCAAAACTTTCACCGTCGACGCATCGCCCTGATTGTATTATAACCCCCATCTGTTCCCGAAAAGCGGCATTTGTCCCCCCTGACAATCGCCCCACAGGCGACATTGACTTGCATGGACCACCGTGGCAAGTTTCAAACTTGGCAAAACTTCTCCAGGCGATTCGGATTCTCCCTTTCCACATCAAACAGGAGACGTCAATGGAAATACCCGTATCTACCCTGCTCGGATTTTCCAGGATCAGGCTGGCGGTGATCGGCATTCCCCTGTGTGTCACCGGAATCGGACTGATCTTTTATCTGAAGCCCTCTTTCGGCTCCACCATCCGGGGGTTGTCGGTACTGACCGCCACAATCCAGGCGTTGGGGGCATTGGCTGTCGTATTGTTTTTTGTTGCCCTCCGGGAGTATCTGAAGTACAAGGAATCCCTGCTCAGAATCCCGCGGACAACGGTGGACAAAAACCATCTCCTGAACGAGGCCCGGAAAATCGGTGAAAACTGTTTTGTCGACACGGCACCCAATCCCGAACACATAGATGAGTGGCTCGATAACGCCCGACAGATCTTGGAAGGATGCCTGATGGACCTCATGGACGCCCATCCGGTTTCCTCCCGGGATCTGCCGGATATCCTGAAAGCCACCCAGGACGGTTTCATGACACTGCTCGAATCCGCCAACAAGAATCGGGAAAAAACGGACTTCTCCTTGTCCAACGAGGAGATACTGGCACTCGTCCCACGGGTATTCAAACCAATCCCTAACAACCAGGCTATCCGGAAACGCCTGGAAGAAACACGGAAAACGGAGAAGCAGGCGACCTTTGGCTAGTCCTCCCCAAGCGTTTCCCTGACGGCTTTTTCCAGTATCCCCGCGATCTGGACTGAATGATGTCCTTGAAACCGGTCGGGGGGGATCACCTGCCCGATCCGGATCGACAGCGGATAGGGTCTGGGAAAGCGGCGATGACGCGGATACGCCTGAAACGCTCCGATAATCCCGACGGGAACGACCGGAACCGGGCAGGCGGACAACAGATATCCGGTTCCCGGTCGAAATGGCTGAAGCTTCCCGGAAGGAGAGCGCTCTCCTTCCGGGAAAACCGCCAGGGACTTGCCTTCCTTCAGCAAGTGATATCCGATACGAAGACCGGTCAGAGCCTCGTCCGGGTCGATGGAAACGACACCCATCAAATTTCTCAGCCTTTTGAGGAACCCTTGTTCGAACAGGGGGGAATACCCCCAGAAAACCACCCGGCCGAAAACGTCGGGGGGAATCAGCAGGGAAAGCAGGATGCCGTCCAGATAACTTGCGTGGTTGGCTACAATGACACACGGTCCCTTGGGCCAGTCAATCCACCGGCCATCATGACAGATGAGCCTTCCCCCCCGCTCTCCCTTTTCGAAACGGGGCCACCGGATGGCAAAAAAAAGCGAAAAAATGGCGCGAGCGAACACGTGTGCGGCCCGAAACACAAGAGGAGGAGAGCCGTCTTTTCCCAAGGGCCTTTCCGGAATCAATGCCTTTTCAGCATCCGACAGATCTGCTTCCAGGATCCGAAAATCCTCTTTTTCCCCAGGAGAGCCCTTGACCTCCCCCGAGACCATTTCAAGAAGATCCGCCACCGTCCTCACCGATTCAAGATCTTCGTCCGGCACTTCCCTGCCGGTCATCTCTTCCAGACGGCCGACAAGCTCGATACGCCCCAAGGAATCCAGCCCAAGATCCACCTCCAGATGATCGTCCAGAGAGATAGGGCGGTCCAGCCCCGTTATTTCTTCCAGGATTCTCAAGACTTCCTTTTTGGCCGGATCTTCCAGAATGCGTTCGGGAACGGGAACGCTGGCGCGCCGGCGTTCGAGAGAGCCGACGATCCCCGGAAGGGCGAATCTCTTCAGTTTTCCGAGACGGGTGCGGGGCAGCGGCTCAAGTGTCAGGGAAAAGCCGCCGATCCGGCTGTGGGAAGGAAGGCGGGCGTTCAGGGCTGCGACCATCGATTCCATCACCGGTCTCATCTGGATAATGTGATCCCGGGCGAATTTCTCTTCATCGGGACGGATGAGGAGCCAGGGGACTTCATTGTAGAGAGTCAAGGCCAGTTCGAATACGAACCCGTTTTTCTCCACCAGAGATTCCACCGTGTCCGGCTGCAGTTTTTTTCCGTTGGGAAGGACCAGCAACTCCTTTTCGCGCCCTTTCAGAAACAGGAACCCATCCTCAAGTGCCCCGATATCTCCGGTCGAAAACCATCCGTCCGGATCGCATACGGGTTGGCGACCGTTCGCATCGAGGAGATATTCCGAAGCGATATTGGCCCCTTTTGCCCGCACCTCCCCCATCCCTGGATCGTACCCTTCCATCGGTCGAATCTGAAGCTCGACACCGGGAACAGCCCGGCCGACCGATCCGATCCGGAAGGATGCCGGGGTATTGAATGTCAGTACCGGAGATGTTTCTGTCAAACCATACCCCTCGAGCATCGTCAGCCCCCAGGCCCAGAAATCCTTGGCGACCTGGAGCGGCAGGGCCGCTCCGCCCGACGCCAGAATTTCCATGGATGGACCAAACCGCCTGTGCAGGGTGCGAAAAACAACCTTGCCGGGATTGATTCCCAGTCGAATGCGGCACCAAAGCACCAGAGGCATCAACAGGCGTTTTGTTACCCAGCGGACACGGCTTCCTTTCTGATCGATGCCCTCCCAGATTCGTCGGTGAAAGCTTTCCCAGAGGGAGGGAACACCGGGAAACAGTGTTGCCTTGAACTCGGAAAGGCAGGAGAGAAGGGTCGAGGGCTGAAGGTCCGGGGGGAAAGCGACAGTGGCTCCATGGCCGAGAGTGAGACATACGAGGGACATCAGAGGATACGCGTGGTGCAGGGGAAGGACACCAAAAACCCTGGAGTGGCGATGGTAAATCCCGAGTTGCCGGATACTGGATATGTTGGAAAAAAGATTGGAATGGGTCAGGGGAACCCCTTTCGGGAAACCGGTGGTTCCCGAGGTCATGAGAATGCAGGCAATTCTCGAGCCATCCGCTGACAGGCCTCGGAAAACCTTCTCCCGAAAGGTTTCCCATTCTTCAGCTTCGGGAAGCAAAGGCTTTGTCGGATGCCGGGAGCGTGTCACAACCGGGATACCCGCATTCTCAAGCTCCGGCGATGTCCAGAGACCTTCCTCAAGGCTCAGCGCTTTTACCCCGAAATTTCCCAGGACGGAAAGCGCCTCCATGCAGGGAAGTGCGTGATCGACCAGGACCGGCAGAAGGTTTTCGGTTTCCAGCGCCATCAGGGCCAATACGAAAGAGACCCCCGGTACACCCACGAGTCCGACGGCCGTGCCCGGAGGGAGACCAAGCCTTTTAAGGGATTCGGCCATCCCGGTCACCCCGATCACAGCATCCCGGTAGCTCCAGACGACGGTTCTGAAGGAATGTCCTTCGGGAACCCATTCCATCACAAACGGATGGTCAGGCGAGATTTTTGCCCAGGCCAAAAGATAATGGAAAAGGGTCCCAGGAGTCCCTTCTGGCAACTGTTCTGTCACGGAGCCGACACCTCCCCTTTTTTCTTGTTCGGGAATTCTGTTTTTTCGGGAATTTCGAGCGATTCGTGCAGGACGGGAATGTGCACGTCCTTCCATCCGGAAGCGGCCAGTTTAGCCCGGAAGGCCTCCATAGACCGTTGTTCACCGTGGACAAGGAAAACCCGGTCGGGAGTTTTCATGGAAGAACACCAGCGGAGCAGGTCTCCCTGATCGGCATGGGCCGAAAAACCGTTGATAGAATGGATACCGAGACGGACGTCCTTCTCGCTCCCGAGGATGGTGACATGTTGGCGGCCGTCCAGGAGGATCCTTCCAAGGGTCCCTTCCGCCTGGTAACCCACAAAGACAAGGCTCGACCGGGGGTTGTCAATTTCCCGGGCCAGATGGTAGAGAATACGCCCACCTGAAATCATCCCCGATCCCGCCAGGATGACGGCCCTGGTTCCCGCCCCCTGTATATCCCTGGATTCGGAAGCTGTCCGGACAAACTTGAGATCTGGAAAGACAAAGGGATCCTGACCCTCCTTGAATTGTCCAAGGAGTCTCTCGTTCAACAAGTCCGGGAATTTTTCATAGATATGGGTCACGTTGATCGCCATCGGAGAATCCAGGAAGAACGGCTGGTGACCGGGCAGCCGTCCCGCGGTTTTCCATTCGCGGAAAAAGAACAGAAGATCCTGGGTCCTTTCAAGGGCAAAGGTGGGAACCAGCACCTGGCCTCCGCGTCGGTGGGTTTCCTCCAGCACATCCAGAAGTTCCTCCTTCG
>DAHWKF010000086.1 GCA_027343785.1 Leptospirillum sp.
ATTTCCAGATTTCCCAGAGGGCTGACTATATCGTCAACAAGTTTTATCAGTGGGTGCAGATGAACCGTTCCATTGTGAACACCCGTGACGAACCTCTCTCCGATCCTGTGCATTATCGTCGGATGCATCTTCTGCTTGGGGATTCCAATATGTCGGAATTCGCGACAGCGATGAAATTTGGAATGACAAAAATTGTGATGGACCTGGTAGAGGAGGGGATCGCTCCTTCCATAGGTATTCGGGATCCTGTACAGGCATGTCGTGCCATTTCCCACGACATGTCAATGCATTGGAGTGTAGAGGATTTCGAAGGAAGGATCCTTTCTGCGATCGATGTGCAGGAGATGTTCTTGGAAAAGGCCTCAAAAGAGTATACCGGAAGGGATGAAGATACCGACTGGGTTCTGGAAGAATGGGAAAAGCTTCTCTCAGATCTGGCGAAGAGGGATCCGTTGTGTGTGGCTGATCGAGTCGATTGGGCGGCAAAGTATGGAATGATCAGTACGTTTCGCGAATCTGAAGGTCTGGAATGGAGCGACCCATGGCTCGAAAGCCTGGATCTTGAATACCATAACATCGATCCGTCCAAAGGACTGTTCAGAATTCTGGAGGAGGACGGTCGCCACAGACGTCTTCTTCCTTCAGCGGTCATTGATACCGGGAAGAGCTGTCCACCGTCTTTTACCCGGGCGGAAGGGCGTGCCCTCGCTGTCGAAAAGATTCTCGAAAATCCGGAAATGCTCTATATCATTCAGTGGTTTGGAATACAGATCAACCAGGGTGAGGTTCTGTATATGCTGGAACCGCTGAAAAGCTACCGTGATGAAGTCACGGGCTACTTCCGGAAAAACCCTCCTTCACCGACACGCCAGTGACTAAACGATGGCATCCGACGTGACATTGTCCTGAGCGAAATTCCTTTGCTTGACGTGATAAGCAAGGAATGGGTCCCACATGGCTCCTGTCGCGCTCATGACGAAGTCGGCCCCGGCTTCCCGAAAGTCGGGATAATCCTCAACGGCGTTGAATCCTCCGACCCCGATGACTCTCAAATCCGGGGCAATCCTGTCGACCGATGCTTTCAGGGCTTCGATTGTTTTGATTGACAGTGGCTTGATTCCTCCCCCGCAGAGACCGGATTTTTCTCTTCCCGGTCCTGGAAGCGCCGGTTGTCCTTCCGGGTTGATGATTTTACCCGTCACCGTATTGATGGCGCTGATGGCATCCAGGTAGGGGGATGTGGCCTGGACGAGCCGGTCTATTTGTTCCGGATGATCGATGAACCCGATCTTCATGACGAGTCGGACAGCTGTTCCAATGGCGGCCCGGATTTTTTTCAGTACTTCTCCGCTGGCGTCAGGATTCTGGTATAGCTGACCTTCTTTTCCCTTGACATTGGGACAGGAAAAATTCACCTCCAGGATCCTTGCTCCTGTTTCCTTCCCCAGATTGGCTGTATAGACAAAATCCTGAACGAGGTCCCGGTCGTCTCTCTGGGTTCCGACAAGACTCAGTACCAGAATCTGTCCGTCAGAGAGTGAATCGATGGCTTTCCCCACATCTTCCATCCATATTTCGGGTAATTGGCTCGGCATACCAAAGGAGTTTGTGATGGTAATGTCGGAGAGGGAAGATGGGTTGTAGGACATGGTTCCGATCAGTGGATGGCGAAGGTCTTCCAGATCAAAACTTTTGTGAAAAGGAACGTACATGCAGTTTGGATTGGGGTATGAGGGATGAAAGTGGCTTCGAACCGTTTTATACGTCAGGATATCAAAACCCATTTTTGCATAAAATGAAATCCAGCGGGAATTGAGAAGAGGTCCGGCGGGTATTCCGACTCTGGAGGAGACGGTGTGACCCAGAAAGTCTATTTTTCGTCCTGTCTGGATGGGTTTGGGAATGACTCCTGTGAAAAACGGGCCATGCTGATAGTTTTCCTCATAGGACTTTCGTATGTCATAGACTGGGGGGGGCAACATGTCGTGCTCCTTCACTATCAATGGTTGAAGACTGGATGAAGATCGGGAGATTGTTTCCCCTGACATGATCTTCCAGTTTCTTTTTAAGGAAGATGGCGTCTTTTTCTTGGTCGGTGACAGCCAGCATGGTGGACCCTGCTCCTGAGATGATGAAAGCCCTGGCTCCCGATTCCATCGACAGTTTTTCCAGATCCGAGAAGTGGGGGATGAGAGGTTGGCGATACGGCTGGATCAAGGGATCCTGAAGCATCCGGCAGAACAGGTCGGTGTCCTGTAAATGAATGGCTGCCAGCAAGCCCGCCGTATTTGACAGTGATCCGATAGCGCTGTCCAGGGGTACTTCTTTCGGCAGGACTTTTCGGGAGTCCGCCGTTTTCAGGAGAATCCGGGGAATCAGAAAAACAAGAAAAAGTCCGGAAATTGTTCCAAAACGATATGCCTGTCTCAGTCTCGAACTTGATACGCAAACTCCCCCGTAAAGGGATGCAGAAACGTTGTCCAGGAAATATCCCCCGCTGACGGATGCTTCGGCCTGTGCGGCGGATTCAAGGAGCGTGTCTTCCGAGAAGACCGTTCCTGACAGGGCCTGTCCAAGGAATGCTCCTGCTACGGAAGATGCGGCGCTTGATCCGAGACCGGAACCCGGTACGCCTTTTTGAATGGAAACGGTGAGTCTCTGGGAGGAAAGGCCGGCCTTGTCCAGGAGGATGCGCGCCGCGATTGTTGCCGTATTTTTCTCCGGGTCCATCGGAAGGTCCGTCCATGCGCCCGAAATGCTTGTGATTTTGTCTGGACCCGGGCGCTCCTCCAGGACACCGGTAACGATATCTCCCATACCCGTTACGGCCATCCCCAGAGTATCAAACCCGGGTCCGATATTTCCGACCGATGCGGGGGCATATATCGAGATGGCCCTTCCCGTCTGGGGTCCGGTGTTCTTGTTGTCCGGGTAGGCTCGTTTGGTTTGCATGTCTGTCAGGATGCCGGAGGAGAAGGGATTTGGAGATCCGCGACAATCATTCCGTCCTGAAGATGCTCCTTGACCACCCGTCGGACATCTTCCAGGGATGTGAGCCTGTAATAGACCCCGTCCGGATAAACGGCAAAAACAGGTCCTTCCTCACACGCGTCGAGACACCCGGATTTATTGATCCGGAATGGCTGTGGAATATTGGCAAGCTTCAGTTCTGCCCGGAAAATTGAGAGGATCTCTTCGGAGTTCCTTGCCTGACATGAACCGCGTGGATGGGCCGGGTCGCGTTTGTTTGTACAGGCAAAAACATGATACCGGAAACGGCCCATGCATTCTCCTTATAAGGTAAGGTGTTGTTTTTTATATTCTTGTTGTTCTATGGTCCGGGGAAGAATCGGGTATTTCCTCTATGGGTGATCACCCTTTCACATCTTAACAGAAATTGTGCTCAAAAACAGGTGAGAAGCCCGGAAATGCTTCTTGCAACCTGTTGCGGATCCGGGCAGTAAATCAGGTCCGGACAAACACCCGAAAGGCATGGAAACCGTTGGAAAATCATTGCAGATGTAAAAAACGTGGCAGAAGGGAGCCCGTAAAAAGCCCGAGAATAGCGGCAATTCCACCGAGAATAGACATTTCGATAGCCCCTTTGTAAAGGGGCTCCCGTGTCAGTCGTGACTTGAAGATGCCCAGTATCGCCAACGCGAGTATGGACACAAGAAGAGATCCATTGAAGGCTTTACCTGTATTGTTTTCGAGGAAGTAGGGAAAAATCGGCGGTATGCTTCCCAGAAGGAAAGAAAGGCCGAGCCATCCCCCATCCAAAAGCGGGTTGGCTGAGGACGATTCCAGGATGCCCAACTCTTCTTTCATCATGAAGTCATGCCAGACATGGGGATTGGAGGTAATGCGGGCGGTAAATATGCTTGCCTCTTCGGGCGTGAACTCCATTCTTTCAAGTATTTCCATGACCTCATTTCGCTCCATCTGGGGAAGTTCATGGATTTCCCGCCATTCCCTGTCGCGCTCCCTTTTGAAAAAATCACTTTCGGATTTTGAGGAAAGGTATCCCCCGAAAAACATGGAGAGCGAACCTGCAACCCCTGTCATGATGCCTGCGAGGAGTACGGATCGTGGAGAAATCGCGGAGCCCGTCAACCCACCCAGAAAACTCACAACGGTCACGATTCCGTCGTTCATTCCGAGAACGACGTCGCGAATCCGCCGCCCATGGGCTGAGTGCCATAATTCTGTATGATCGGAGGAAACGGGGGTCATAGGTAAAGCTTAACGAAAAACAATCGGGATCGCTATCTCAAGCAATGAGTGTGAATCTTCAATTTAAATGGATATTTGCAAGAGAAAAAATCGTCTTGACAACATAAATGGTCAGGCGTATTATCGCCCCATTCGGTGCGGCTGCAGTAGTTTCACGTCTTATTGATCTGTTGGGCCGGATCGGTTAATTGCAATTATTACAACTATAAGTGTTCTGATTAATTGGCGGAGGAGGCTTTGGTATGAGCAACTCCATGAAGGCATTTGTCCTGTACGGTGTGGTTGGCGCCTTTACGGCTGTGGGAAGCGGCACGGTTGTAGGGTTCTGTCTGCAGGTATGGTTGGGGGCACATCGTTTTACATCATGGCGAGGTGATTACATCTGGGTTTACAATGTGATGGCGTTGTCTGCTGTAACAGGAACTGCCGTTGCGCTGTGGGCCCGTTCGATCCATCGCAGTGAAGAGAACTGGTGAGATTTCGGAAATGACTTTGGTCATCGTGCAAGTCGATGCTCCAAACTTTAAGGAGGAGTTATGGATCTCTTGACGACATTGGCAGCTTTGTCTGATTCAAGCCGTTGCTGCGGGCCGACTCCGGGGGGGAATGCGAGTGTGTCCTCCTTTGCCGCATTGATGGGAACGGCGACAGCATTGTCGAGCCTTCTTCTGATGATTCAATGCATGACCGGGATTGGGGCAAAGCCCAAGTTTGATCCCACCAGAAAGAGAAAGTAGGGCCTGTCCATCCACAGACGGGTATCGCGATGAAAATGGTATAGAGTGTGAGGAGCAAAGATGGCCTATCGTGAGTATAAGTTTGGCACAATGATGATTGCCACCCTGTTTGTGGTGACGTTGTCCATCACGATTTTGTTCCCGACCCTTCAGATGGCAAAGATTCCGCCAACGGCGACGGCAGTCCAGAAAGCCAAGGACTACGGATCGGAAAGCGGA
>DAHWKF010000101.1 GCA_027343785.1 Leptospirillum sp.
ACGTCGACAAGGGGGACCCGGTTCATCGCGGACAGGTTCTCGCCTATATCTTTGATCCGGAACTTTACCAGAAGTATCAGAAAGAGCTGGCTGAAGCCGAGATCGCCCGGATCACCTTCGAACGGAAGAAGGAAGTCTGGAAAGCCGACCATCGGGTCATTTCGCTGGAAAATGTCCAGCGGGCGGAAGCTTTGTATCGTGAGAAAGAAGCCAATGCCGAATACGATCACGCCTTGGTCAGGTACAAGACGATTGTGGCCCCTTTTGACGGGGTCATCACTCGTCGCTATATCGATCCGTGGAATCTGATATCCACGGGAACAGGCACGACGGAACACGCCTTGCCACTTTTAAAAGAATCTTACGTAGACATGATGCGTCTTTATGTCGGGGTTCCGGAGTCCGAGGTTCGTTATATCAAGCGAGGCCTTCCGGTCTGGCTCGAAGTCCAGGGACTGGAAGGACGAAAGTTTGAGGGCAGGGTGACCCGGTATGACTATGCAATGGATCATGAGACCCGAACGATGCGGACCGAAGTCGATATCCTGAACCCCGATCATAAATTGATGCCCGGAATGTTCGTCTGGGCCCATATCCTGCTGAAGGTCTACCACAATACCCTTTCTGTGCCTCAGATGGCCGTCATCGAAGAACGCCATGGAGACTTCGCCTATGTCATCAGGAACGGAAAAAAAGTGAAGGTCCCCATTGTCGTCGGAGACGCAAATGATGGTTATGTCCAGATCCTGCAAGGATTGAAGGAAAACGAACCGGTTCTCGTCAAGCTTTACCAGACTGTCTTTTAGTTACTATCCCGAATTTGGCGACATCTTTTTTCGTGACCGGATGTTCTCGCATTCATCCGGATTGACCATCCAGTCACAAGGGAGAACTCCAGAGTGTTTCTAGTCAGATTTTCCCTGAAAAGTCCCTATACCATCGTCGCCCTCGCTTTGGCGATCGTTTTGTTAGGTGTCCAGAGCATTTCGTCCATGAATGTTTCGATCTTTCCGAAGATCCCCGATCCGGACGTAGAGGTTCTCACGGTTTTTCCGGGAATGAACATTTATGACGTGGAGATGGACATCACCGAACAGATGGAGCGCTTTATCCTGCAGGCGCCCTATATCCGGAGTATCAAATCGGAGAGTCTGGTCGGAATCAGCATGATCAACGTCCGCTTCCGCTCCGTATACTCTCTTTCTGCAGGGGTAGCCATGGTGGTCTCGATGGTCTATTCCTCCATGAAATATCTTCCCCCGGGAATATTTCCCCCCATTATCATACCGTTTGGAGTATCCGCCATTCCTATAGCCGATATCATTGAGGAAAGTCATGAGCTGACCCAGATGCAGCTCTATGATATCGGCTATTACAATATCCGTTCCCAGATGGGGACAATCCCGGGAGCGGCGGCCCCTCCCGTCTTTGGAGGATTGTCCCGCCAGATCCAGGTTTATACCAACAATACGGCAATGTTGAGCCGGGGGCTTTCCATCTGGGATATCGTCCAGACGCTGAACCGGCAGAATGTGATCTGGCCCGCCGGTTTTGCGAAGATCGGAACCCAGAGCTACAACGTATTTGTCAACGCTCTTCTGGGAGACCCCAAAACTTCCATTAATAACGTACCCATCAAGGTAGAGCATGGGCAGCCTGTTTATATCAAGGACATCGGAGTTGCAAAGGATTCCTACCGTATTCAGACAAACCCTGTTCGTGTGGATGGAAGAAAATCGGTCTATATACCTCTCCTCAAACAAACCGGGGCCAATACCGTCAAAGTGGTGGAAGCGACCCGAAAGGCCCTGAAAACATTTTACGGTTTGCCAAAAAGCTTGCGGCTGTCGGTTATTTTTGACCAGTCTGTTTACATCAAGGATTCGGTGGCGAGCCTGGAACGGGAAGGGATAATCGGGATCATCCTGACCGCACTCATGATCCTTGTTTTCCTGGGAAATGTCAGGGCCACACTGATCATCTTCACATCGATCCCCCTGTCTTTACTGACGGGCGTATTCCTGCTGGACGCAACAGGGCAGACGATCAATATCATGACCCTGGGGGGGTTGGCTCTCGCCATTGGCCGTCTGGTGGACGATTCGATTGTCGTTCTCGAAAACACCAATCGCCATCTGGAAATGGGAAGCGACCCCTATACGGCCTCATTGGAAGGGGCGGGTGAGGTTGCCATGCCCGTCCTGGCTTCCACGATCGCAACCATGATCGTTTTTTCTCCTGTTCTTTTTCTGGTGGGAAAGGGAAAGTTCCTCTTTACTCCGCTGGCGGCGGCTGTGGCTTTTTCGATGGTGGCATCCTACTTCGTTTCGATGACGCTGGTTCCGGTTCTGTCGAGATGGTTCATGAAGCCGGAATCCTATTATGAGGGTCGGGACAGTCTGTTTCGCCGGAGCATCAAACGATTTGAAAAGGCGTTTGACAAATTCCGTGAGGGATATCGAACGGTACTTATGCAGGCTCTGGCGCGCAGAAAGATTTTTTCGGTGATGCTGGGGGCCGCTTTTTTGTCCTCCTTCTTTCTGGCGTCGCAGATTGGATCGGAATATTTTCCTTCCGATGACACGGGAGCGTTTATCATTTCTGTCCGTCTTCCGGACGGCTCCAGAATCGAGTTGACGGATGCTTATATGGCCCGGATAGACGGAGCGATCCGTCAGGTTATTCCCCGGAAAGAAATCATTCATATTGTGGCGAACGAAGGGGTCCGTCCTGGCTGGGCATCGATGTACTCGACCAATCTTTGGGCCCATATGGCTTTTATCCTGGTCCAGATGGTCCCTTCCTCTCATCGCAAGCAATCGATTTGGGAGTATGAATCCCGGCTCCGGCCCTATCTGGAGAAGAAGTTTCCCAATGTCGAGTTTGATTTCGAATCCTCATCCATCATTACTCAGGTCTTATCGGGATCCGGTGAGGCTCCCATTGATATCCAGTTGTTGGGGCCCAGTTATTCGAAGCTGGGTGAAATTTCAAAAGACATTCGTGACCGGATCTCAAAAATTCCGGGTACGGTCGATGTCAGGGTCAAGCAAAATTTTCATTACCCATCCATGTATGTCAGGGTTGACCGGGACAAGGCCGCTTTTCTTGGGGTATCAGAGCTTGATGTAGAGCGTCAGGCCATTACCAGCCTTGTGACAGACAATGCCATCGGGGAAAATTTCTGGGTTGATCCCAGATCGGGTAACCCATATTTTCTGACGGCCCAATACCCTGAGGACCGGATCAACAACATGGATGCCCTGAACAATATCCTGATTCGTCCTCTGGGCAGTTCGGATGTGACCGCACCAGGGTCCCAAGCGCCCCCCGTCTATCTCAGGGATATCGCTTCCATCAAGAGGATCACCATACCCCCGGCCATTTTCCACTACAACGTTGAAAGGGTGGTGGATGTGCTCGTCAATGTCCGTCATGAAAGGGGGGCATCGATGGGAGCGGTAGGGGACAAAATTGAAGGAATCCTGAAGCATTACCCGATGCCTGAAGGGTATTCGTGGCATGAAACGGGGATGTTGGCCAGCATGCATCGATCGTTCGGATCGATGGGGATAGCCGTCGCGCTGGCGATGGCGCTCGTCTATCTGGCTCTTGTCGCCCAGTTCCAGTCTTTTCTGGACCCGTTCATCATCATGCTGTCGGTTCCCTTCGGCCTGATCGGTGTGGTGATCATGCTCTATATCACCGGGTCCGGATTCAATGTGGAGTCGTTGATCGGAATCATCATGGATATCGGAATCGGGGTTTCGAATTCTGTGTTGCTGGTGGAGTTTGCGATTCGTCTCAGGGAGAGAGGGGCTCCGCTCGTGAGGGCTGTGATAGAAGCGGGAGCCACACGTCTGAGGCCCATTCTGATGACGGCTATCGGGACAGTTCTGGCCATGATTCCAACCGCCATCGGTATGGGAGAAGGTTCAGGCCCCGAAGAGCCTTTGGCGCGCGCAGTGATTGGCGGATTGCTGGTCATGACGATTTTGACCCTTTTCCAGGTTCCGATTCTTTATGTTCTTTTTCACCAACTGGAAGATCGGTGGAATGCAAGGAAAGGAAGGCGGGAATGATTTCCCCGCCCCAAAAATTTATACAAAAGGGATGGAGTGAACGGCCAGTTTTTGGGCGTTCGGAAGCAGGAGTTCAGTTCCCGCTTCCCAGTAAGCTTTTTTGAGGTAACCGAGTCCGATCGTTTTTTTCAATACGGGGGAATAGGCTATCCGGGTCAGAACGCCGGCTTCGCTTCCATCCTCCGGGCTGGTGATCGTCAGCGGGGGAACCGCATCTCCCGTGGGGTCAGCCAATAAAAAGCCGCAGAGCTGGCGGTTCAGGTGTCCCTGGAATTTGAGTCGTGTGACGGGTTCCTGTCCGACATAACAACCCTTGTTATAGGAGACACCGACAGAATCCAGTCCGGCTTCGGCAGGAAAATGACCCTCATTGAGTTCGGTCGGGTAGAGGGGAATCCCTTTTTCAGTGAGATAGTTTATATAGCCTGCATTGTCCAGGAAAACACCGCCGAGTTCGTTTGCCGCGGTTTCTAGGTGGTGGATTAAAGCTGAATAGGCGGCTGTCGGCACCAAAAGATCTGCCTGGGGACCAACGGGGAGGTCGAGCTGGAATGAAGAAGGGTGAAGCAATGCCCATCCTCCGCTTTTCAGGAACCGGAGAGAGGAGCCGGAAGGATCGGGTTCCAGCAGAGGAAGTAGCAGAGTGAATGTTTCGGGACCGACGATTCTGATGTCACGAAAGTTGTCCGTATCGTCTGATATTCGGGCCTTTGTTCTGAAAAACAGGTATTTCTTGAGGTGCGCGAGAAATATTTCGCGGGTTCCGGCAGATGGATGGAGGCCGATTCGATCGGGAAAAATTGAACACCATGCATCGAAGAATATGCGCGCCTTGGGGTTCAGAAAAAGCGCATACGACAGCGATCCCTCTTCCTGCTTTTCGATATCCTGGCTCATGATTCCTTGCAGGAAGCTCTTTCGGTCCTCGCCCTCCACGAAAAAAGTTGGCCGGGAAACAGAAGGAACATGGATACCGACTTTCTGGTGAGCTTGTGTTGTATCAGGTACTGCAGGCATGGAGTCTCCTTCGGGCAATGAGGTTCTGTTTTTCTGTTCATGACGATATTTAATGATAGGAATCCGTTTTTCATACTGTCAATCTTTAGATGAGGTACCGGATTGAAAATTCTGGTGATTGACGATGAAGAGGCTCTGCTCGAGGTTCTGGGGCCTTCCCTGGAGAGGGACGGTCACGAAGTTTCCACGGCAAAGAACGGAGAAGAGGCCTTCTGTCAACTGGAAAAAGGAGACTGGGAAATTGTCCTTCTGGATTTGAAACTGGGAGATGAGGACGGAGTCGCCATCCTTCAGCGAACCCTTTCCAGGTGGCCTTCCCTCATTGTCCTGATCATGACGGCGTTCGGGCGGATCGAACAAGCGGTGGAGGCCATGCGGGCCGGCGCTTTTGATTTTCTGGAAAAACCCTTTTCCCTGTCTTACCTCAGAATACGTATAGACAAGGTCCATGCACACCTGAACTTGAGGACACTCAACGGGATGTTGCGGGAGGAACTGGGCAGGACAAAAAATGTTCTTGCCGGTTCCCATCCGCTGATCTTGCAGGTAAAGGACCAGATTTCGCGATTTGCGAAAGTGGAATTACCGGTTCTGATTACCGGAGAGTCAGGAACCGGAAAAGAGGTTGCAGCCAGGATGATCGTCAATGAATCAAACCGCTCGGAAAAGCCTTTTGTTGTTATCAATTGTGGGGCCGTTCCTGAAAATCTGATGGAATCCATTTTGTTCGGCCATGAGAAAGGGGCTTTTACCGGAGCTTACGCCCAGCAGAAAGGGAAGTTTGAACTGGCGGACGGCGGGACGATTTTCCTTGACGAGATTGGAGAATTGCCTTTGATGTTGCAGGTCAAACTCTTGCGTGTGATTGAAAGCGGAGAGTTCGAGCGAGTGGGAGGAGATCGCAGCATCAGGGTGAATGTCAGGATTATTTCAGCGACAAACAGGAATCTGGAAAAAATGATTCAAAATGGGGAATTTCGTTCAGACCTTTTTTATCGGCTGAACGTTTTGGGACTTGAAATGCCTTCTTTGAGGGAACGGATCGATGACTTGCCAGAACTTGTTGACAATATTCTGGAAAATCTGGCCCGGGACCTTCACAGGCGTCTTGAAAAAGATCCTTCCCTTATTCCCATCCTGAAAAGAAAGTCATGGCCCGGCAACATAAGGGAACTGAAAAACGTACTTGAGCGGATGGCGGTTCTCTCGGAAGACGGAATAATCTGTGGACAGAATTTAGTCATGAACTCATGGGAGACAAATCAGGGTGCCGGAAACTTGTCATCCGCTCCTGAACAGCTTAATGGCTGGAATTTTCAGCGGGAGATGAGATGGAATGAACAAAAAATGATTCAGATGGCGCTGGAAAAGGCTGGAGGCAATCATACGACGGCAGCACGAATTTTGGGTATGAAAAGAACGACTTTTCAGTATAGGCTCAAAAAGATGGCGTTTTTGAATACCGACACCACAGAGGAGTAATCGTCTTGGCTGATGAGAAGAAAACGCCTTCGGGCGGGGATGCGGAAGGGGATGTTCTGCCGGAGCATTTTCGGGAAGAAGTGGATCTCGACAAGGTTTCTCATAATCCGCGGATTCAAAAATGGGCTGCCGGAATTCTGATTTTTCTGATTGTGGCGCCCATTGTTGTTTTTGTCCTGAACAAGATCTTTCCGATGAAGCAGACCAAAAAGCCGCTTCAGGTCGTCCAGGTCCTTCGCCTCAGATCCCGGACAATGTACCACAAGGTGACGATTCCGGCCGGTATACGATCATTTCGTCAGACGATCATTTATGCCCATGTTCCTGGTTACCTCAAGACACTGAATGTCGACAAGGGAGATTATGTTCACAAGGGGCAGATCCTTGCGTATATTCAGGACCCGGAACTCCGGCAGGCATTGGAGGAAAAAAAGGCCAGGGTCCGAATCAGCTATTTGACGTACAGACGGATCAAGAAAGTCTGGTTATCCCATCCAGCGTTAATTTCCGAACAACGTGTTCAGGAAAAGCTGGCCGCTTATCTTGCCGCCGTTTCGGCCATGCGTCATGACGAAGCCCTTGTGGATTATAAAACTGTTCGGGCTCCTTTCGACGGAATGATCACCCACCGGTTTGTCGATCAGGGGAAACTGATTTCACGGGGAACCGAACAAACTGCTTCGATCCAGCCGATCATAACGATTGAGCAAGTCAAAACATTACGTGCCTATGTGTGGGTTCCGGCGGACGTGGCCCCTCATATCCGTCGAGGTCAACGGGTGATAGCTCGTTTTGCGGGACTTCCCGGCCAGTCGTTCGAGGGGAGGGTAACCCGGTTCGATGCGGAGGAGAACAAACGGACACGAACCATGCGCACGGAAGTCGACTTTGACAACAAGGATCTTGTTGTCCATCCGGGAATGTACGGGCAGTTTACCTTTTATCTGAAAAAGCTTCACCAGGCCATACTGGTTCCCGGTGGGGCAATCCGGTCTGAAAAAGGGAAAGGATTGTCGCTAGCCATCGTTGAGGATGGCGTCGTTCATATAAGGAAAATAAAAATTGGAATCGACAACGCTATTTGGGCCCAGATCGAATCCGGAGTCAAGGCCGGAGACCAGGTGGTGATGATGGGAAAATGGCATGTGCGTGATGGGCAGAAAGTCCGGGCTATTCCTTACAAAGGTGTTCCGTTCAGGCCGGCCAGACAGCTATGATCAGACTCATGTGCAACTATCCAGTCAGAACGGGAGGGAAATACATGCGCCGCGCCCTTTTTTTATTTGGAACCGTACTGGCTCTGGTCCTGATATGTGTGGGACTTCCCGAAGCCAGCATCGGGTCCGAGCAAAATGAGGAACAAAAAAATGAGCGTCCTCCAAAAGTATTGAACCTTGATCAGGCCATTCTGTTCGGACTGACCCACCACCCCCGCATTTTCATGTTCCGGCATCAGGTTGAAAAAGCCAAGGCGGCTGTCCAGATCGCCAACGCCCATTTTTTGCCAAACATCGGAGCAGGAGCTCTTTTTGGCGCCGGTGAGCCGGGTGTTAACAACAGGCCGTTTAACAACGCTTATGCCTATTCGGCTTTTATGCCGATCACCTATGATGCGATTGGCCCTTACGGGCATAACGCGAATCTGGGGATGGCGCAAACAGCCATCGCATCGTTGGGCGTTACCCAGCTTCTTTACGATTTCGGAAAATACGAACACCTGACCAAATCCCGTAAAGAATTGACGGAAGCGGCGACCGACAATCTTCTGACAAGGGATGCATGGGTCATCTTGCAGGTCAAGGAAGCTTATTATCATGTCAATTTGGACCGGAAGCTCGTTGAGGTTTATCAGAAAAACCTTGAACAGCGCCAGATGGTTCGGGATCTCACCCGTTCTCTTTATCGGGCCAATTACAAATCGCGTCTGGATTATGATCTGGCTGTCGTCGATCTGGAGAAGGCGCGGGCTCTGCTCGTAAACGAGCAAAACGACCTCAAGACCCAGGTCGCCCGCCTGAATGAAACCATGGGCCTGGGAAAGAAAAGTCGTTCTGATTTCACGCTGACCGATTCGGCCCCGGAAACACTTGTTCCCGTTCCCCTGGAAGAGCTGGTCCAGACCGGCATTCAGAAAAGGCCTGAACTCCTTTCAACAACACACCGTTATCATGCGGGAGTCGAGCAGACAGCCGCCGAACAGGCGAAGCATTATCCTTATATCTCCGCTTTCGGAAATTATGGGTATCTGGGAAATATGGTAAACGGTCTCAGTTATTCTCCGGGTCTCTGGACCGGTGGAGCAATGGTCAATGTGCCGATTTACACCGGTGGCATGATTCGGGGAATGGTGGCGCGGGCCCGCGAAGCCTCCCTCACATCACAATATCACGAACAGGACTGGAGGATTCGAATCCGGCTCCAGGTGATTCATGCTTATGACCGGGTCAGGGCGGACGCCGCGGATATTGTCGCATATACAAAGGCGGTCAAGGAAGCCAGGTTGGCCCTTTTGCTTGCAAACAAGAAGTATGAAGCCAACCTGATTTCGATCGTGGCGCTGACACTTGCTGAAGTCTATCTCCTTGACGCAGAGGCCAGCCTGGCTGTCTCCCAGTATCATATGGGTGTCGATCAGGCGGCGCTCAGGTTTTCCTCAGGCATCGACTATCCCGAATTCGTGACGTTGGAAGGTCGTGTCCGGTCAAGCCCGTTACGTTCTTCCATCGATAACCAGATTCCGGAAAAATCGGAAAAACCTTGATTACGGAAAGGATGCTTGACGCACCGTCAACCGGGTGGTAGCGTCAAAATTTGCCAACAGACAGGTCGGGTCTAAAAAATCGTCAATATGACGGGAGGTTTAGTGGAAAAGGTTGTGATATTGGGATCAGGTCCCGCCGGCCTGACAGCAGCTCTTTATACGGCGCGGGCGTTTCTTTCTCCTTTGGTGATCGAAGGGCCCCAGGCCGGAGGGCAATTGACAACGACAACGGACGTCGACAATTTTCCGGGTTTTCCCAAGGGTGTCACAGGACCCGAGCTGATCGAATTCATGCGGGAACAGGTTTTGCGTTTTGGTACCCGTTTTGAGACAAGGGTCGTGGAGAAAGTTTCAGTTGATAAGGGTGTCATAAAGATAACCTGTGATGGAGGAAATCCGATCGACACCCGGACGCTGATCGTGGCCAGCGGGGCTTCGGCCAGATACCTGGGCCTCCCGTCGGAGAAAGCCCTGATGGGACAAGGCGTGTCGGCTTGCGCTACCTGTGACGGCTTTTTTTTCAAGGACAAGGAGATCGTCGTCGTCGGCGGAGGGGATACCGCGATCGAGGAAGCGCTTTTTCTCACACGTTTTGGAAGCAAGGTGACCATCATCCACCGGCGGGATACCCTCCGCGCTTCCAAGATCATGCAGGAACGCGCCAGAACCAACAAGAAAATCTCTTTTCTATGGAACAAGGAGGTCGTTGAAGTCAGGGATGTGGCTGCCGGGAGGGTCACCGGAGTCCGGTTACGGGATACGGTTGATGGTTCCATGAGTGAATATCCTTGCCAGGGTTTCTTTTTGGGCATCGGTCATACCCCGAACAGTTCTTTTCTGGAAGGAGTCGTGGAGCGCGATCCCAACGGGTATATCAAGACATTTGGGGGAAGCCGGACGTCCGTTCCCGGACTGTTTGCCGCGGGGGACGTACAGGATCCTGTATACAGACAGGCGATCACGGCTGCCGGAAGCGGATGCATGGCGGCCATGGATGCCGAAAGATATCTTGAAAGTCTGTCAGAACCCGAATGAAACCCAGGTTTGTGGGAGCTCTGGCAGGAATCATCCTCCTGGGGGCAATCGTCTATTTTCTGGGAGATCTGGTGGCCAATAACGCCAGCTTCTTCAATCGACCCGGCGCATGGAAGAGAATGTCCGTGTATCTCTCCCTGCATTCGGCCTGGACATCTCCGGACTACCCCTTGCCGGAAGTCAGTCCCCGTAAATATATGGGAGAACCTTCCCGTGTCAGGGAAGACATTCTGGGAGGCATTGCCCATTTTCCCGCCTGGCGCATCGAATCGGACAGCGGCCCTTCGGAAAACAAACCTGAAACGTTGCTCGTCAGGGTTCCGGGCAATTTCTGGCGGGCGTCCGAACGGCTGGCTCTCACTCTGATTTCTGACAAATACGGGGTTACCGTCCGGGCGAGATCGGATTCAGATTCCCACCATGCGGATTTCGGAGCCAACCGAAACACGATCCTTCGGCTTTTTCATGCGATAGACAACCAGATCGCCATCCATCCACCCGCCTAATTGAAAGGAACTGGATGTGACGTTCCCTTTTCGACTTCTCCGCGTTTTTCTTGCCGGGATATTGCTTGTCGCGTCTCTATCAAAGGGGCTCCGGGCCGATCCGCTGACAGCCCGGGACAATTATCAGACCCTGCAGATTCCATTGACAGAGTTTGGATTCAGGGGGTTGGGGAAGGATGGGCAGGGCCAGATCTATCTGACCTCCCTTCTAAAAAATGGCGTTTATCTTCTTCCGCCTTCTTGCGTCAGCCAGGAGTGTGCGACATTCCTCAGAATGGGTGTTCCGTTGTCAGATCCGGGGCAGATAGTGGGACTGCCCGGGGGAGGGGCCTTCGTTCTCCTTCGACTTGCGGACCGGTTGGTCTATATTCCTTCCGGTTGTTATTCAACGGTTTGCCTGAAAACAATCGTCCTGCCCAGAAGCCCATCCTACCCTTCGTCCGGTGCGGTTGATCCCGGGACGCACGATGTCTGGATTACCGAACAGCTGGCAGACCAGATTTCCAAGATACCTGCCGGATGTTACAGAAGAGACTGCATGATTTCGATCGATATGCCGACAAAGGGTTCGGCGCCTTCGGGTATTGCCTGGGAACAGGGGAAAGGCTTCTGGGTCACGGAAAAAAATATCGATCGTCTGGCGTTTATTCCACAAGGGTGTTCCGAAACAAAATGCATCCGGGAATTTTCCATTCCTTTCCGGTCGGATACGAGACTTCGCCCTTTTTCGCCGGTTATATTGGGCGAAGGCAAAGTGGCGTTTCTTGTGAAAAGAGGCAAGATGGTATCGATAATGAAGACGGGAAAAAAAGGATTGTCCTTTGCGTTCATGCCGATGGAAAAGGGGATCGGACGCGCGGACTCGATTATGGCGGATTCTGGAGGAAGGCTGATTTTGCTGGCAAAAGGGACGCGTCTGCATGTGGGAAAAATCCGTTTGTCGGAGGATTGCATACAGGATTCGGTGACACATCTGTCCGACTGCGTCGACATGCGTATTTTGGGCATCGATGGTGGACGTCCTTCGGGACTCATGAAAGGACGAAGGGGAGAGTACTGGATGGCCCTCAGGAATTCCGACCAGATCGTCCGTTTTCGCCTGGCTTCCCCCCGCTGCTTGGGTAGGGGCTCCAGATTGCCAAAGGCATGTTACAGCACGATCGCCTTTACCAGGAAGGAAACCCTATACCACAAGGAATACCATCAGGAGGTTTCCCACTAACGGCTCGGTTCTTTTTCCCTTTCTGAAAAACGGACAGAAGGAGTTGACGCCGTACTGGCCGTTTCCACCTTATTTTTTCCGGAAGAATCCCATTTCGGTTTTCCGCCTGTCCCTTATCCTGAAAAGGGGTATTCAGCGCCCGGCTGTACGGAAGCCGCAGTCACAAGAACCGGAAGCTGCTGGACGGGATCAGGAAGTCCGTCGAAGAGGCCAAGGAATGATCGTCGCACACAAGATCCGTCTCGATCCCAACGACGCTCAGGAGACGTATTTCCGGAAGGCGTGCGGAGTCGCCCGTTTCGCCTACAACTGGGCCTTGTCCGAGTGGAACCGGCTCTACGAGGCGCACAAGGCCGATCCCTCTCTTCCCAAGCCATCGGAGGCCTCTCTCCGTCGGCAGTTGAATGTCCTCAAGGGGGAGATATTTCCCTGGATGCTTGAGGTGAGCAAGAACGCCCCTCAGATGGCGATCATCCAGTTGGGGACGGCCTTCAGAAACTTCTTTGAAGGCCGAAGCCAGTATCCGCAGTTTCACAGGAAAGGCGTTCATGACCGCTTTTCTCTCACGAATGACCAGATCGGGATCCGGGATCGCAAGATCAGGATTCCCAAGCTCGGATGGGTCCGGATGAACGAGTCCCTTCGGTTTTCCGGAAAGATCCTGTCGGCCACCGTTTCCCGTGCGGCCGACCGCTGGTTTGTCAGCGTCGCCGTCGAAACCCCGGACCGACCCGAAAGATCCGCCGAAAACCAAGGCGCGGTCGGAGTCGATCCCGGAATCACGGCGCTGGCAACGCTCTCCACGGGAGAAAAGGTCATCGGTCCCAAACCGCACAAAGCGCTCCTCAAACGGCAGAAGCGGCTCTCCAGAAGCCTGTCGCGCAAGCACAAGGCCGCAAAGATGAAAATGGGACTAAAGCCTGGCGCGGTTATCCCCAAAGGCGTGCGCTTGCCGGTCTCGGAGAATGCGAAAAAGGCCCGGGCCAAGCTGTCCCGGCTCCATGCCCGCATCGCCAACATCCGGTCCGATGCCCTGCACAAACTGACTTCGGACCTGACAGGCCGGTTCCACACTATCGGCATCGAGAGTCTGAACGTGCGCGGGATGATGAAGAATCGTCGTCTGGCCCGCTCCATCGCCGACATGAGCTTTTTTGAATTCCGGAGGCAACTGGAATACAAGAGTGAGCGGCGCGGGGGACGGGTGGTTGTCGCAGACCGGTGGTTCCCATCAAGCAAGACCTGCTCCGGGTGCGGAACGGTCCAGGACAAAATGCCGTTATCGGTCCGGCAATGGATCTGCCCGGACTGTGGAACCACCCACGACCGGGATGTGAACGCGGCCAGGAACTTCTGGCCCTTGGCGTGGCGGCCCCAAGCCGCCCTACGGCGATTTCCGCCGGATGTGAAGCCTGTGGAGAGTCGGTGCAACAAGGCCACTCGAAAACTCCGGACCGGAAGTCCGGAAAGGAAGCAGGAACCTGATTCACGTTTTTAGTGAATAATTTCGAGCAGAAATGAAGCGGTTCGAACAAGTTCAGGAGAACGGAAGCCAACGACGCGTATCCTTTTGACGCATCCGATTCGTTTGGCATACATTGAAACAGGATGTGTGTTCTATTCTGTCCGAAGAAGATCAAACCGGTTCCTGAATTTTCGCCTTGTCCAGAGGGCCTTCGGGAGCAAACGATATAAAAAGGGGGTTCTCGTGGCAAATCGGCTTTCCGGGGAGACGAGCCCCTATCTGAGACAACATTCGGACAATCCGGTGGACTGGTATCCCTGGTGTCCGGAAGCGTTTGAAAAAGCGAGACGGGAAGAAAAACCCGTGCTTTTGTCGATTGGCTACGCCGCCTGTCATTGGTGCCACGTCATGGCGCATGAATCGTTTGAAAATACTTCTGTCGCAAATGTCATGAATGAATTTTTTGTCAATATCAAGGTGGATCGGGAGGAACGTCCGGATCTGGATCAGATTTACCAGATGGCGCACACCATGATCACCCGGAGAAACGGCGGGTGGCCATTAACGATGTTTCTGACGCCATCGCAAATTCCTTTTGCCGGTGGAACCTATTTTCCGGCTCAACCCCGATTCGGTCTTCCGGGTTTTGTGCAGGTTCTGGAACAGATTCGCGATTTTTATCGTGAACACAAGGATGATCTGGAAAAAACAGATCATCCGATTCTGCAGTATCTGAACCAGACAAACCCTTCGAATTCTGGTCGGGAAGTCGATCTGGATCTGACACCTGTCGAAGGGCTCCTGGGTAGCCTGAAGGCTCGTTTTGACACGGAGTACGGGGGTTTTGGAAACGCGCCCAAATTTCCCCACGCCATGGACATTTCCTTTTTGCTTCGTCGGTATCAAAGGCAGGGTGACCAGTCGGCGTTTCAGATGGCCAGCCTGACGCTGCACCGCATGAAAGGCGGGGGGATCTGGGACCATGTAGGGGGTGGTTTTGCGCGTTACAGCGTTGACGATCGCTGGCTCATCCCTCATTTTGAGAAAATGCTTTATGATAATGCCCTTCTCCTTGAAACATTGAGCCTCGCTGGCCGGGCATCGGGAGATCTCCGTTTTGAGAAAACGGCGGAAGATCTGGTGGGGTGGCTTTTTAGGGAGATGCGATCCGACGGGGGTGTCTTTTATTCCTCCCTTGATGCGGATTCCGAAGGAGAAGAAGGCCGGTTTTACGTTTTTCAGAAGGATGAAGTCCGAAAAATTCTCACGGACGGGGAGTTCCGTGTGGCTTCCGAATATTATGGACTGACCGGTCCACCGAATTTTGAGGATCACGCCTGGCATCTTTACGAGGCCAAACCGGTCGGAGAACTTTCCCGCCAGTTCGGTTTGTCTGAAACCGAAATCGAAGCCCGCCTCCAGTCGTCGCGTAAAAAATTGTTTGAATGGCGTTCTTCCCGGGTGAGACCCGGCCTGGACGACAAGGTACTGGCTTCGTGGAATGCCCTGATGATTCGGTCGCTTCTCCTCTCCGGCCGCATGTTTGAAAGGCAGGAGTGGATCGCAGCCGGGCGGCAGGCGCTCGATTTCGTTCGCAGCCGGATGTGGAAGGACGGAAAACTGATGGCTGTCTGGAGCGATCGGCCCCTTCCCGCTTATCTGGATGATTATGCCTTTCTGCTTTGGGCTCTCCTCGAATCGGTGCGGGTGGATTTCCGTTTGGAAGATCTCGATTTCGCGATCCGGATCGCGGATGTCCTCCTGGAGGAGTTTCTGGACCCGGAAGCTGGAGGGTTCTACTTTACGGGGCATCATCACGAAACGCTCATCCACCGTCCAAAGAATGGACATGATGGAGCCCTGCCTTCGGGAAACGCGATTGCTGCCCAGTCGCTCCTGTGGCTTTCAAACCTCACGGGAAATCCGGATTACATGACGGCAGCCGAAAGGACCTTGCGTCTTTTTTTTCCGGCAATGAAAGAGCAGCCGGCCGGATATACTTCCATGATCGAGGCTCTGGAAACATTTTCAAGTCCCCCCTCCGTCGTCCTCTTGTCCGGTCCGGAGGCTTCCGGGTGGAAGACAGAAATTGATCGGGATCTGGATCCGGAGTCATTTGTGGTGGATTTGACGTCTTTTGCCGATCAAACCTCCCGTCTCCCGGAAGCCATGAGAAAGCATTTTCCGGCCGGCGGGACAACCGGATGGGTGTGCAGGGGAACCGTCTGCCTCCCACCCTCGGATCGTCTGGAGGACATCCGTCGTCAGCTTGATCCGGATGAAGGTTTTCCTGCCGGTGGTTTTGACTGATGGGCAACAATACGTTCGCGTTTGGGCCGGACGGAGGACTGGAGCAGACGGTGTCTGCCCCTTTTTCGGGGACCATTTTTCTTCTTCACGGACTGGGCGCTGACAGCAACGATCTGGCAGGGATCATTCCCTACCTGGGTCTTTCGGGTGAGAAGGCGGTTCGCTTTCTGATGCCGAACGCTCCTTTCCGTTCGGTCCGGGTGAATCAGGGAATGCGGATGAGGGCCTGGTATGATATTGTCTCAGCCCGGCTTGAGCACGAACCGGACTGGGAGGGAATCTCGACATCTTCAGACACGCTTCTGTCATGGGTCGAAGAGGAAAAGAAACGGGGTGTGCCGGCCGACAAGATTTTTCTGGCGGGGTTCTCTCAGGGAGGACTGGTCTGTCTGGCAGCCGGTCTGAAAAGTACGGATGAACTGGGCGGAATTCTGGCATTGTCGACATATGATCCCGATCCGGAGACCCTGGCACGAAGATGGACCGGGCATCGGGTCCAGTCTCTTTTTATGGGACATGGAACGGCGGATCCCGTCGTCCCTTACACCCTTGGACAGGAGACCTTTCAGGGTTTTTCTCGACTGGGCTGGAAAGGGCAATGGTTTTCCCACCGGGAAAACCACACCCTGACTTTGGACGAACTGAAAGAAATCAGTCGATGGCTCCTCTCAACCGTTCAGGCTTGATAAGATATATTGTTTTTTCTTGTCTGCTCTATCTATCCTTTCCATCGGTCCTGTTCGCCCGTGAGCCGGAAAACCTTGTTCAGCCGGACGTCCACTGGCAAAATCCAGGTGAGCTGAATGACGGGACAGCCGTTTTTGTTATCCACCGTCGGCCGGAAAGTTTCGTTGACGTCCGTCTGGACGGGATCAAGATTCTCTCCCGGAGTCTGACAGGCCCTGGTCCGGTCCGGATTGTTATCGATCATCTCGCGTCGGGTTGGCATCGCGTTACTTTTCGCCTTGCCCGTCCTGATCAATATGAGTTTGGAGAGGAGCAGGTGTTCAGGATCCATGTTCCGGCAATATCCGTTCTCCAGAAGGGTGTTCTCGAGAAAGAGTGAGTAGAGGTGCTGATCAGTTGAAGCCAACCGGAATCCTCCCTTATGGTGATCCCCGTCTCAAATTGCGCTCCGAAGAGGTGACCCGCATCGACCAGCATTTGTGTGATCTTGTAAAAAGCATGTTCGAGATGCTTTATGTCGTTCCCGGTATTGGGATCGCGGCTCCCCAGGTCGGTTGCAACCAGCGGTTTTTTGTCTTTGACATGAATCGCCGGGCGGATCCCTCAAAACGAACTCCGGTTACGTTGATCAATCCGGTTGTCACCGCCCAGGAAGGGACGATGACGGGAGAGGAAGGCTGCCTCAGCTTTCCGGGCGTTTTTGTTCCGGTCGAACGATCCTTTCGGATCGAGATCAAGGGCACAGACTTGGACGGAAAAGAGCTGGTCTTTCAAGGGGAAGGACTGTTTGCCCGTTTGATCCAGCATGAGATGGATCACCTGGAAGGCATCCTCCTGTCCGAAAGGATGACGCGGTGGGACCGGCTTCGTCTTCATCAAGAAATAAAGGCGATCGAAAGAAAAGGAAAGAAAGGTGGACGTGGATTTTGATCCGGGGCGCTTCAGGGTGGTTTTTATGGGGACACCCCTGATTGCCGTCCCGTTTCTCGAGGTACTTGTCCGGAGCAAATTTGAAGTATCCGGTGTTGTGAGCCGGCCGGATCGACCTGCAGGCCGGGGATACAACATAGCCCCTTCTCCCGTCAGTGATTTTTCCCGGAACCACCAGATACCCGTACTGACCCCCTTGTCGCTGAAACATGCCGATGACTGGAAAGAGATTCGAAACTGGTCTCCCGATGTCATAGTCGTTGTGGCCTATGGTAAGATCCTACCGAAGGGATTGCTCGAACTGCCCCGTTTCGGATGCATCAATGTTCATGCGTCGATTCTTCCACAACTGCGGGGGGCGTCTCCGATCCAGTGGGCCATCCTGAAAGGATTGCGGGTTACGGGACTGACTGTGATGAAGATGGACGAAGGGATGGACACGGGACCAGTGTTGGCGAGTCTTCCTATCCCTGTTGACGCGCGGGAAACGACACCCACCCTGACCCGAAAAATGATGGAACAGGGACCTCCTTTTCTCGTGAAACAGCTCTCGGCGTATCTGTCCGGTGACCTCGAGCCTTCACCCCAGGAAGGACAGGCGTCGGTGGCACCCCTGATCCGGAAAGAGGATGGGAAGATGGATTTTACCCGTCCGGCGACGGAAGTGGACCGCCATGTCAGGGCCATGACTCCATGGCCGGGAGCCTTCTGCGATTCCCCCCTGGGAGTCGTTAAAATTCTTTCGGGATCGGTGTATGAATCCGAAATGCCGGAAACCGGGCAGCCCGGAACTGTCGTGGAAGATTCCCGGCACCGGATGCTGGTTTCCTGCGGTGAGGGTTTTTATTGTGTGGAAGAAATCCAGAAACCGGGAAAGCGCGTTATGACTTCGGAGGAGTTTTTGCGAGGGCACAGGGACTTTCCGGGCGTCGTCCTCAATGCGACCGGAAACCATTTACCGAATCATCTTTAGATCCAGTCATACGGAGGCCGGAAACACAATGATCAATTCAGTCAAATCTGTCCTTTTTCTGGGCGCATTGACGGGTGTTCTTCTTTTTCTTGGAAAGCACTGGGGAGGCAATACGGGCATGATCCTGGCCCTGGCGTTTTCGGTGGCGATCAATGCCGGCTCTTACTGGTTCAGTGACAGGATTGTCCTGTCCATGTATCGCGCGAAGGAAGTGACACCGGAAATGTTGGGACAGCCCCGCCTCAGGGAAATGCATGACATTCTCGAAGCGCTTGCCCGGCGGGGCAATATTCCGGTTCCCCGGTTCTATATTATCGATGATCCCTCTCCCAATGCCTTTGCGACGGGCCGTGATCCAGCGCATGCTGCCGTTGCAGTGACGACAGGCATTCTGGATCTTTTGACCCCGGAAGAGCTTTCCGGCGTTCTGGGACATGAACTGACCCATGTCATTCACAGGGACACCCTGATTTCAACGATCGCTGCATCCATTGCCGGAGCGGTTACCATGATTGCGAACATGGCCCAGTGGGCGGCGATCTTTGGTGGCAGGGAGCGTGAGGAAAGGGAAGGGGGAGGCTTGGGAGATATTGCCATGATTTTTCTGGCACCCATTGCAAGCTTCCTGATCCAGATGGCGATCTCCCGGTCGCGTGAGTTTATGGCAGACGAAGGAGGGGCGAAATTGTGCGGTAATCCGCTCTTTTTGGCCCGGGCGCTTGCAAAACTCGAAAGAGGCGTTGAACAGGAGCCGATGAATGCCAATCCGTCCACAGCCCATATGTTCATTCTGGAGCCGTTCAAGGGTGGCGGTCTGCTGTCCCTGTTTTCGACCCACCCGGATACGGCGGAACGTATACGGAGGCTGGAGCGGATGGTTTCTTCCTCTCCGGCTCCGGCGAGGCATGCGTTTTGAAAGGGCCTGATGTGCGAAGACAGATTCTTGTGGCTCCTTCCCTTCTTGCAGGTGATTTTTCCCGACTGGGAGAGGAGGTTTCCCATGTGACGGAAGCCGGTGCGGACCTGATCCACCTGGATGTGATGGACGGCGATTTCGTTCCAAACCTGACGTTTGGCCCGCCCGTCATCCGGGCCATCAGGGAGTTTACCTCCGTTCCCCTCGAAGCGCATCTGATGGTCTGGCATCCGGATTCCTACCTGGATGATCTGAAGGAGGCAGGCGTCGATCGCATCATTGTCCATCAGGAATCCGACGTTCACTTGAACCGGCTGCTCGACAGAATCAGAAAAATGGGGGTTTCCCCGGGGGTCGCCGTCAATCCGGGGACGCCCGCGGTATTGCTCGAAGAGGTTCTGGACCAGGTGGATCTGGTGCTGGTCATGACGGTTAATCCGGGATTTGGTGGGCAGTCCTTCATTCCGGGTATGCTGGATAAGATCTCTCGTGTGAGGGCCATGCGTGAAGCCCGCCCTGGCCTTTCTTTCAAGATTGAGGTGGATGGAGGAATCTCGCCGAAAACAGCTTCCCGTGTCGTGGAAGCGGGTGCGGACGTTCTGGTGGCGGGAACGGCCATATTCAGAAATCCGCCTTACCGGAATGCCGTTTCCGGACTCCGGTCGTCCGCCATAGTGGAGATCGCACCTGGAATATAGATTATCCGAAGAAGGGTTTCTTTTCTTTTTCGCCTGTTTTTTGGAATTCTCGTTGCAATTTTCCTTAGTTATGTGTAGTTTTTCCCATAAAGCCTTTCCCGGGCCGCAAGCCGGTTCAGATGACACCGGAGAAAAACGTGCGATTCCTTGAAATTTCGGACAGGGGTTCGTTCCTGTTTGACAGGGTGTTGTCAAAGTTTATTGATCTTCTGGTGGCGGTCGCCTTTGAAAAAGTGGGCGTATTGCTGAACAGCCCCATCGTCGGTGATGCCGGAGGAATGACGTATCTGCTGGTTGCGGACGGTTTGCCGGGAGGACGGAGTCTGGGAAAACGTTTGACGGGACTGCTTGTCTTGAGGAAAGAGGACTCTCCTTGCCGGTTTTTCGAGTCCACGGTCAGAAATCTGACGATTGGTGCCGCCTTTTTGTTTTCCCTGATTCCTTATGCCGGACCGGTCCTTTTTATCGGCATCATAGGGTTGGAGTTTCTTCTGATGGTTGGCCAGCGGTCTGCGAGGAGGCTGGGGGACGATCTGGCCCAGACGCGCGTCGTTGTCAAGGAAGAAAGACCACCTGTGGCGGCATGACAGGGTCATGCCCGTGTCCAATACCTGATCCAATGAGTGTTTGAGGAGGTTCCATTGTCTTTGCTGGCCAGCTTGTTCGGGTTCCTATCGCAGGATCTTGCGATTGATCTTGGAACGGCCAATACTCTTGTTTATGTAAGAGGCAAGGGGATCGTCATAAACGAGCCATCGATCGTGGCGATTGACCAGAAAACCGACCAGATTCTGGCGATTGGCCATGAAGCCAAAAAAATGCTGGGCAGGACGCCGGGAAATATTGTAGCGGTCCGTCCAATGCGTAACGGTGTCATCGATAACCCGGACGTGACCCAGCAGATGCTTTCGTATTTCATCAATCAGGTTCATCAACGTTCGACGTTTGTCCGTCCACGGATGGTCGTGTGCATTCCCTCCCGCATTTCCCAGGTTGAGCAAAGGGCCGTGAAGGATTCGGCAAGACTTGCGGGGGCGCGTGAAGTGTATCTGATCGAAGAGCCTTTGGCCGCCGCAATCGGAGCCGGACTTCCGATCATGGAGCCATCCGGTAACATGGTGATCGATATCGGAGGGGGAACGACGGATATCGCCGTCATTTCCCTCGGTGGGATCGTTTACAGCGAATCAATCAAGGTAGCCGGGGACCAGATGGACGAAGATATCATCCATTATATCCGGAAGAAACATAATCTCCTGATCGGGGACGCCATGGGAGAACGGATCAAGATGGAAGTCGGATCCGCCTGTGTCCAGAGTGAACCCCGCTCAATGGTCATCAAGGGCAGGGACCTTGTGCATGGGTTGCCCAAGACATTGAAGGTGACGGATGAAGAGATCAGGGAAGCCCTCTCTGACACCATCGCCCGGATAATCCAGACGATTCAGAAGACCCTTGAAAATACGCCTCCGGAATTGTCGGCGGACATTATAGACAGGGGAATTGTCCTGACAGGTGGCGGATCAATGCTGAAAGGTCTTGACACGCGGATCCGGGATGAGATTCATCTGCCGATTGTCACAGTGGACAATCCTCTGACGACCGTTGTGATGGGTACAGGAAAAACGCTTGAGGAACTCGATGTCCTGAAAAAAGTTTCTATCAGGGATTAGTCCTCAGTTCCGCAAGGCAGGAGCCGCATAAAGATTGACTAAGAAAATGGGTGTGATTGTTTTCGTTTCGATCGGTGTGGTGCTCCTGTTTTTGGGGTTTTATCCGGCAATGTTTCAGAAACTTGTCATCGAACCTCCTCTTCTCGTTGTCCGGGGGGTGCTGGGGCTATTTCAGGATAGTTTTCGGTCAACGTCCTCTTTTTGGGAAAAAATTTCTCACTTGATGGAGGCTCAAAAAGAAAACCGGATTCTCCGGCATGAAGTTCTTCTCCTGTCGACCCGTCTGGAAAAGGCGGAGTCATTGCTAGTAGAGAACGAAAGGCTCCGGGCATTGCTCGATCTTAAAAAGCGCGTGGGGAGCAAAGGGATTGCCTGCCGTCTGCTGGCAGACAATCCGACCATTGGTCATCGTACGCTCCTTGTGGATTGCGGCAGGAATCAGGGGGTCCACAGAAAAGACGGAGTGATGGGACCCCAGGGCGTCGTCGGATTTGTGGTGAAAGTTTTTCCCGATTTCTCCCAGGTTCTCTGGCTGGAGGATCCCTTCTTCGCGATGGAGGGCTTGCTTCCTGGAAGTGCGCAAAAAGGTGTGTTGCGTGGAATGGGGGTTGGTCGTCCCATGGAAATGGAGTATATTCCTGCCATGACGCCTGTCCAGAAAGGCCAGGCGGTTGTGACGAGCGGAGAAGACGGGTTTTTCCCCCCTGGAGAGGCTATTGGTTTTGTCAAGGATATCAGGACCTCTCCCGGCCTGCTCTTCAAGAATCTGGACGTTGTTGCTGCAGAAAACTTTTCAGATCTGTCTGTCGTGTACGTCATGACCCCCCCCAGACAGTGGGTCCGGTCCTCCCTCAAATGGAAACAATCCAAATGAAAAATCCGTGGAACCGGATCGGGATCGCCTGCCTTATTCTTCTGGGCGCATCATCGATACAGAATTCTGGAGGCCTTTGGCAGGCGGGTGTTGACTGGGTATTGCTGATCCTGTTTTTTGTCATGCGAAATGTCTCCCTTCCCGGGGTTTTTCTCATGGGATTCTCGGTGGGTCTCCTGGTTTCGGTCCTGAATATGGGTTCATGGGCGGAATGGATCTTCCGCACGGAGTGGGCGTCTCTTCTGGTTTATTTTCTTTATCCGCTGATTCGCTGGGATCATCCGAAAAATGCCATACTGGCTTTCTGGACGGTGATTGTTGTTTATCTGGGAGGAATTTGGGGTGTCAAGGAGATATTGGGAGACCCCCGGACACTGGATCGCATTATTCAGGACCTACAGACGGAAATCAATACCGGCATCATGGCGACTTTTCTGATTCTTGGGATTTACGGCACCCGGCTGTTGAGGGGATGGATGCCTGCCCGATAATTGAGGTCATTCTGGGGTATGGGTTTCGGAAGTTTGACCGAAAGAAATTGATGAAGAGGTTTCTGACCGTTTAATGGGTGCGGGGACCGAAAGGTGAAGATGTGCTCGAGTACACACGTGTCCGGGGAATACCCGGACTCCGTTCTGCATCCGGATTAAACCAGCGCTTTATTCCGGGCAGCGGTTCGTTTTTCAAGATGGGTTCGACGCCGAGAAGGAGACTGATTGCCCTGCTCCTTCTGCTTGCCGTCGGATTCTTGGTCCTCCTTGCCCGTCTGTTTGATGTGCAAATCGAACAGCACTCCAAATACACCAAGCTCGCTCAGGGAAATATCCTGCGTATCATTCCCCTCCCCCCCCTCAGAGGGGCGATCATGGACAGAAATGGGGTTGTCCTGGTCGGAAACAGCACAAATTTTGTTGTGTCCATGATCCCGGACGAAGTCATTGACAAACGCAAGACTTTTTCCATCCTTGGTCAGGATCTGGCCGTTCCCCCCTCCGTTCTGGAAGAAGCCTTTGACCGGATGCGGGATGTGCTGCCGAACTATATTCCCGTTCCGCTCATGGCCCACATGAGCACTGCGAAAGTCGGGAGGGTCAGTATGGACATTTACCGCCTGCCGGGAATTGTCATACAGACCATACCCCAGAGAACCTATATACAGGGACCTATGGCTGCCCATCTGCTGGGGTATGTCGGCTCGCTCACCGTAGGTGACATGAAAAAGTCTTACGCCCGCCATCTTCCACCTGGAACAGGTATTGGGAAGACGGGTGTCGAGAAGACATTTGATGACATTCTGCAGGGAGAACCCGGGGAATCGAGAAAGTTGGTGGATTCCCAGGGAAGCGTCATCAGAAAATTGTCTCCCCGATATCCGACGCAAGGCCATTCAATCCACCTGACGTTAGACTTTCGTTTGCAAAAGGCGGCGGAGGACGCCTTGGGAGACCGTAGGGGAGCGGTCGTCGCGCTGGATCCAAATAATGGGGAAATCCTGGCTCTGGCCAGCCATCCAAGCTTTGACCCCAACCTGATCTCCTCTGCCCTGACTGCGAAAACCTGGAACGGTCTTCTGAACAATCCCGATCACCCTCTGACGGACAGGGCCATTCAGGGTCTTTATCCTCCCGGATCCGTCTTTAAAGTTGTGACAACAATGGCGGGCCTCAAGGCGGGAGTAATTGATCCGGCAAAGCCCTTCAAATGTAACGGTATCATCTTTTTGGGAGGCTGGGCCTTTCACGACTGGAAAAAAGGAGGGCATGGAACCCTTCACCTGAGAAGAGCGATCATGCAGTCTTGCGATATCTATTTTTACCGGGCTGGTATGGCCCTTGGTCCAGACAAAATAGCCGAAATGGCGCGGAATTTCGGATTGGGCTTGAAGACGGGTATTGATCTGCCTTCCGAAATGTCGGGGACAGTACCGGATCGTGACTGGAAAATGAAGAGAATGCATCAGCCCTGGTATCCGGGAGAAACCCTGCCTTTTGCCATCGGTCAGGGGTATCTGACCGTTACTCCATTACAGATGGCGCGTTTGATGGGCGTCGTTGCCACCCGAGGATTTTTGTCCACTCCTCACCTCTTTCTTTCCACGGAGCATTCCGTCCGTTTTCAGACGGAGAGCATCGTCCGGAAAATACCTGTTGAACCGACCAGTTTTTCCCCGTTAAGGGAAGGTCTTTGGGCAGTTGTGAACGAACCGCATGGAACCGGACATCCTGTCAGGATGAAAGAGATGGAAATCGCAGGCAAAACAGGTACCGCCCAGGTCATCTCGAACAGGATTCCGGCGGGTGGGACTGCCCACGTCAAAATCCGTCCTGATTCCTGGTTTGTGGGATTTGCTCCTTTCCGCAACCCGAAGATCGTGGTTTCCGTCCTCGTCGAAAACGGAGGAGACGGGGGGGATGTGGCAGGTCCAGTGGCTCGTGCGGTTTTCAAGGAATTCTATCAGGATTATCTTTCTCATCCCGAAAGCCAACCGGATCTGGCGGCGAACAAAAAGGAACAACGCTTTTGAACAAGATCCCGGTATCCTACGTCCTCAGATCCTATCCTTATTTCCTTTTGGACATCATTGGTTTGATCCTGGCCGGAATTGTTGTTCAAATGTCCATCGATTGGCATCTGGCCTTACGTCAGGGGATATGGGCGTTGGCAGGTGTCGGAATATTTCTTATTCTCGTCAATATCCCTTACAAGACGATCTTGAAACATAGCCTCCCGTTTTATGGGTTCCTTCTGGCTTTGCTGATTCTTGTCAAGGTGGCCGGACACCAGAGCCACGGAGCCAGACGATGGATTGGTTATGGTCCGGTGATGATTCAACCGTCAGAGTTCATGAAGCTGGCGCTGGTTCTTGCACTGGTCTGGGTATTCGGGAAAATGGATGGGAAAGAGGGGTTATCTTTTGGAAAAGTTCTCCTCGCCACATCCATGGCTGCTCTGCCGGGGATCCTGATTGCGAAGCAGCCGGATTTGGGTACCGCAATCGGGCTTTTCTTCTGCCTTGGCGTTTTTTTGTTTCTGAGAGGGATCCGGTCCAGGACTTTTTTTACCGCTTTGTGGATTTCAGTCATTCTGCTACCGATCGGATGGCAGGTTGTCTGGAATCACCTTCAGGGTTTCCAGAAAGACAGGATCAGGACGTTTCTTAACCCTGAATCAGACCCGTCCGGACTGGGTTACCATACGTTGCAATCAATGGTTGCCGTCGGTTCCGGAGGATGGTTTGGGCAAGGGTTGAAAGGGGCGACACAGGTCAGGTTCCGGTTTCTTCCCGGAGCTCATACAGACTTTGCGTTTGCCGTTTTTTCCGAAGAATGGGGTCTGGTTGGTGCTGCTGCCCTTCTTCTGGCAAATGCCTACATCCTTTGGTTCGGGTACAAGACAGCTGTCTTATGTCGTGAATCTCGCGGTTTTTTTCTGGCAGCGGGTTTGACCAGCCTTTTTGGGATCAGTTTTCTGGTGAATGCTTCCATGGTTGTGGGCATTTTGCCTGTTGTGGGAATACCAATGCCCCTCCTGAGCTATGGGGGATCGGCATTGCTTGTGTCAATGATGGGGTTGGCCCTGATCCTGAATGTCAGGACTCACGAGGAAACCTAGAAAAACTATCAGATGCTGCGGGTTTTTCAGGCCGGTTCCGGAAGGAAGGTATGAAACCCGCAGTTTCCGGAGGATGTGAATTGTGGAAATTCTGATCCATGTCAGTGATGAAGAAACAAAAGTTGCGCTCGTTGAAAACCGGCAGCTGGCTGAGTTTTTCTTCGAAAGGAAAAGAGAAGCCGGGGTCGTTGGAAATATTTACAAGGGAAGGGTGAACAAGGTTCTGCCGGGGATGCAGGCGGCATTTGTCGATGTTGGCCTGGAGAAAGCGGCTTTTTTATATGTTGATGACATTTTCGTCGAAGGGACAGATGTTTTGCCGGGGGAGATGTCCCAGGACGAACAGGCACCGCCGACGGTAAGCATGGATCAGTCTCTGGAACTTCCTGTGCCTGAAGATCCCGCTATCGTTGTACCTCGACCGGAACCTCCCCGGAAAATGCCCCGAAAACCCATCGAAGAAGTGTTGTCGGAAGGGCAGGAAATCCTTCTCCAGATGACGAAAGAACCCATCAGCACGAAAGGTCCAAGATCGACGACCTATATCAGCCTTCCGGGGAGATACCTGGTCTATATGCCCCAGGTGAATCATGTTGGCGTGTCGCGGCGAATCACAAACGAGGATGAGCGGCAGAGGCTCAAGGAAATGGTCAATTCCCTCAAGGGCGGCAAGGGAGGTTATATCATCCGGACTGTGGCGGAAGGGATGACGGAGGCGGAGGCCCGTTCCGACATTATTTTTCTGGAACTGCTCTGGCAGGACATCCGCTCGCGGGGTGAATCAATGAAGGCCCCCTCCCTTGTCAGGGAAGATCTGGATGTGGTTTTCAGGACAATACGTGATTATCTGACAAATGACGTCGAGACCCTCTATATAGACGACCGGAAAGAGTATCAGCGGGTGATGGATTTTATCGGAACATACATGCCGGACTATGTCTCCAGAGTTCGTCTGTGGGAAGGTCCCGCCCCTCTTTTTGGCGCGTACGATATTGAACGTCAACTCTCGAAGGCCCTTGAAAAAAAGGTGTGGCTCAAGAGCGGTGGCTATCTTGTCATTGATCGTGCCGAGGCTCTTACGGTCATTGATGTCAATACAGGCCGTTTTGTTGGTGAGAATGATCCCGAGGCGACGATTTTCCAGACCAACCTTGAGGCTGTTTCGGAAATTGCGAGACAACTGCGGCTCAGGAATATCGGGGGAATCATCATTATTGATTTCATTGATATGGAAAAAGAAAAAAATCGGGAAAAAGTCTTCCAGGGTCTGCAGGAGTCCCTCGCCCATGATAAGGCCCGGACAAACGCGTTGAAGATATCCGACCTGGGTCTGGTGGAGATGTCCCGAAAAAGGGTGAGGGAAGATCTTGTCCACTTGCTGGGTGAAACATGCGCATATTGTGACGGAAAGGGGTATACAAAGTCCCTCAGGACAATTGCCTATGAAATTCTCGAGGAGTTGAGGAGTGTTCCTCCGGGCGGCCAGAACCCCAAAGAACGAAAGGTCATCCTTTTTGTTCATCCGGAAATCCAGACTGTCCTTCAGGAGGAAGAACGGGATTTCCTTCAGGTGGTGGAGCGAAAGATCCGCCGCCAGGTCATCATCAAACCCGACCCGTTATCCCATATTGAAGAATTTTCCATTGTGGCCCCTTAAGGGGCCACAATATTCCGGATCATCATCAGGAAAGGATCTGGAGTCTCAAAAACAGAAAGTTGGCAAATGCCTGGCCAAACAGGATAAAGATGAGTTCTACATACAGGAGACCTGTTGCTGCCTGGGTGGAATGCATCTTGACCGTCTTGAGCGCCAGGAGTGTGATGACCGTACCCCCGACAATTCCGAGAAGAATCCTTCCCCACAGATAGAG
>DAHWKF010000133.1 GCA_027343785.1 Leptospirillum sp.
GGAGTCCGATCATGATCCGTGATCGGAAAGGTCTGGGGATATTTTCGAAGATTTCCTCAAAAATGGGGTAGAAGTCCGGCTCCAGGACCTGATGGAAGAGGAGGGAGATTTTGAGAAAAGCTCCCGGGTATAAAACGCTGATTTTTTCAGCGGTTGTTCTGGCCGTCTGAAGGAATTGCCTTTTCTCCTCGGGCGGGGTGATGGTACTGGAATCCGGTTCAACCGAATAACCGTGTGGGCTCCGGAAAGACGAAAAGGAAAAACCGGTGATTTTCCCCGTGCGGAGAGACCGGACAGGATGGAGAACCATCGGTTCATTGTCATCGTATATCACCGGGTCGGGTTCCCTTTTGAAAAGAACTGTCCCCTTTTCATCCAACGGTGCAGGGGTATACAGGACAAAATTGTTCTTGCCCCGATTTTTGGCCTGATACATGGCCTGGTCGGCGTCACGGAGAAGACCGCTTGCGTCCTTGTTATCCTCCGGAAATACCGAAATGCCGATACTGGTACCGATCGTCACCGACTGGCCGTCGATCGAATACGGGGCGTGGATGGCTTCCAGAATTCTCTTGGCGGCTTTTTTCACCTCGCCCGGATGCCGTATGTTGTTCAGAATAATGACAAATTCATCTCCTCCCAGCCTGGCGGCAAGATCTCCCTTCCGGACGAGCGATTCAAGTCTCCCTGCGACCTCAACAAGGAGCTTGTCGCCAAAATCGTGGCCGAGATTGTCATTGACTTCCTTGAAGCCGTCGAGATCCAGAAACATGAGCGCCATCGACCGCTTGTATCGTTTTGCGATCTCCAAAGACCGGGCGAGTTCTCCTTCCATCATGTTCCTGTTTGCCAGTCTTGTCAGCGGGTCAAAATAGGCCTTTTTCCGGAGCTCTTCCTCTTCCAGCTTCATGGTTGTCAAGTCGGTTTCCAGACAGACGAGATGCAAAAGTTCGTTGTTGGTTCCAAAAACGGGGGAGATTCTGATTTCTACAGGGTAATCCACCCCCCCCTTCCGAGGGGAAACATACTGTTGTGTAAATGTTTTCTCCAGTCGGATGCTCTGCCAGAGAGGGCTGTCGACCTTCGTCATTTCCCGGTTTCTGGAAAAAAAATATCCGGGAAACTCTGAAATCTCGGAGAAATTGCACCCCTTGCTTTCCAGATAGGCCTTGTTGGCCCATTCGGGCGTTCCACCGGGGCCGGCAATAAACATGGGCGTATTGACAGATTCCGTTGCAATTTTCTGCAGGCGGATCTGTTTTTGTTCGTTTTCATGAAGATATGCCACTGCCAGCTTGTCTGCCAGGTCTTCCATAAAGGGGAAAATGCCGGAAAGAGAGGACTTGTTGAAAACGGAGATCCCGACCGTTGCAATCGGGGGTTGACCGGGAAGTTTGACAGGAAAAAAAGCGCTCGACTCGATGTGGTTCTTTTTGAAAAATGTCTGGTAAGGTTCCCGGTAATTTACAGTTTCAACCACTTGCACCTTCCCCGTCTGCATGGATAATGCCGATGCGGAGGACGAGTCCGGGTCGTTGATCATGGTTTCCAGAAGATCACGGACCGTGCCCGGGTCGTCCGAAAGCGATTCGGCAAGGGCCAGGACTCCAAGTCGGCCGTCCGGGTTTCGTGCGATGATGGCCGAGATGCCCAAAGACAAGCTCTGGAGAAGAGTTTGGAGCAGACCGGAAAAAGCTTCTTCGATCGGATGATTTTCCAGGATTTGCTCGTCGAGTAAATGGAAGATTTTCCTGATCGCTTCCGAAAGACTTTGTGAAGTGATATCGCGGATGACCACGAGAATCGCATCCTGTTCTTCATAGGGAATAACGGTTTCCTTGATGGATACCAGGATGGACGTCCTGTCCGATCTCTTGATCCGAATGTTTCGCGAATCAGAGAAACCGCTTTCAGCGGGGGAAAGGCCTGATTTCTGAAATTCTTCCCGTATTTCCGGAATAAATTCGGTGATTTCCTTTCCAATCATCGCTTCGGTGAAATAAATCCCCACCATGTCGGCAAAGGACGGATTGGCTTCCAGGACCTGGAGCGATCGGGGATCGAACAGAACAATGCCGTCCGGTGTGCTCTGAATCATCTTCCTGTACTTTTCTTCACTTTTGCGAAGCTTTTTCTGAAGGCGCTTCCGGGTACCGATATCCCTGAAAACGACCACAATTTCTTTCAGTGTATTGTTCGGGCCCTGAAACAGGGGGGTGAAAATCAACGAACTGTCCATTTGTTCGCCGGTTTTTTTGATCAGGGAGTATGATTCCGTTTCGTAAGAGTCCCCGGACAGGGCGGCATGACGGATACGTGACAGGATAAATGTTTCAGGCGAAACAAATGTCTCTTCCTTGCTTCCTGAGGGAGCGAACAATGTGCTGGCCGGCAAGCCGGAAAGTTCGTCGGACAAATATCCAAGGAGTCTTTCTCCCGTTGCGTTGAGAAAAAGAATGTTACCTTCCGGGTCGAGCTCCATGACGCCATCACCCAGATGACGGAACAGGGTGAGAAGATGATTGCGGGACGATAGAAGTTCATCCTGAAGTTTTTTTTCTTCGGTCCGGTTTTCAATGGTGGCGACAATACGCGTTTGTCCTTCAAAAATCGTTTTCTCCAGACGGACATGAAGATACAGCAGTTTGTTGTCGCGACTGAAGATGTGGGCATCAAACGAGAGGACGCCGATCCGGTTGTCGATCAGCTCCCGGATTTGGTTCTGGATTTCGGAATGGCCAAAGAGCGGGTCGACGGGAGGGTCGGGAGTTCCGATGAGTTCGGATGACCGGTATCCCGTCAATTCCTCAAATCCCTTGTTGACGGCGTCAAATCTGTCCATCGACACCGGGAGAAACGCGATTCCCGAGACGGAAACATTGAGAGCCTCGTAAATCGCCATGTTTCTGAGATGTTTCCGATAGCCTTCCAGCCAGGTAAGCAGGATTGCGACCAGACCCAGGAACATCAACAGGGCCAATACCTGAAATAAGACGATCTGGCGGTTGGTCCTCTGGGAGATCAGGAGGGTTGACCGGGTCATCCGGGACAATGTCAGCATGACAGGGAATGTTTGTTGGGAAAGGGAAAAAACGTATGACGGATCCGGTGGAACCGGAGGGGAATGACGGATGCCCCCGATCAGGTTGTCGGTTTGCTCGATCAGTGTAATGATTCTCTTTCGGTCAGGCCCGGGAAGGCTTTTCTGTCGGGAGCGTATATCCAGCAACAGCGTTTTTGCGTGGATCAGATATCCGTGGATCCTTTGGATATTGCCCGACATTTTTTCTCCTCCTTTTGGAGGAGACTTTTCCAGATACCGGAGGGTGGTATTGAATCCCTGCAGGTCGGAATTCATGAAATTAAAGTCGTGCAGCCTACGGGTGAGACGGGGGGAGTGGAAAAGGGTCTGGTAGGCTCCCATAGCGGAAAAGAAGATCATGGGAAGCAAAAAAAGCCCGATCAGTTTTTTTTGGTGGCTGACGGACCATGAGAACGGGGACAGCAAGGTGGTCTTCGAAAGGATGTGTCCGATCCGTTCACGAACAGTCATCATGCTCCCATGGGCCAAAGCGACCATCCCCGTCCTTGCGACCCGTGTCCATCAAACCGGGAACAAAATGGGTCTGGTCATTCTTCGGACAGAATTTTAAACCTGGCTGCCAATCCGTTCCGGTACACACGGTCAAAGCCATGAAAAATCCGATTTTTAATTTCGAAATTTTATGCTATTTTTCAGGAATTCGCCATTCTTTCGTTTTACCGTATCTGCTCAGGTCCCCTTCTGAAAAAACTCAGGGCTCGGGAGGGGTTGTGGAGATCTGGGCATGGGAAGAGCCGAAAAGGATGTCGAGGTTTTTATGAGGAGGGTCAGGCGTCGGAGGGAAGGAAGGGACGTCCCTGCA
>DAHWKF010000004.1 GCA_027343785.1 Leptospirillum sp.
ATTGTCGTCGAAACGGATATTGCCGTAATCGGAGGAGGAGCGGCGGGATGTTACGCGGCTATGACCGCCCGTAGACAGGCCCCCGAACTGGATGTTCTGGTCGTGGAAAAGGCTCATGTCGACCGTTCGGGCTGTCTGGCCGGAGGGATGAATGCCATCAATGCCTATATCAATCCGGGGGAGACGGTCGATTCGTTTGTGGAGTACGTCCGCTTCGATGCCATGGGGATTTTGCGGGAAGATCTGGTTCGCACGCAGGCCGCCCTCCTGAACGAAGTTGTCCGTGATCTGGAGCAGTTGGGGCTTCCGGTCGTGAAAGACGCGAGTGGAAAATATGCTCCCCGCGGCCGCTGGAACATCAAGATTTACGGGGAATCCCTCAAGCCACTCCTGGCGACGGCGGTCCGCAACCTCGGGGCACGCGTGCTGAACAGGGTCGTCGTAACAAACCTGCTGGTGAAGGATGGAAGAGTGGCAGGTTGCGTCGGGTTCGGGTTGAGGGACGGAAATTTTTATGTGATCAGGGCTCAGAAAACCATTGTGGCGACCGGGGGAGCTTCCGGTCTTTATCGCCCGAACAACGAAGGGGATGCCCGACACAAAATGTGGTATTCCCCCTTCAACACGGGGGCAGGTTATGCGATCGGCATCAGGGCCGGAGCGGAAATGACCAGCTTTGAACATCGGTTCATCGCCCTGAGGACGAAAGAGACGATCGCGCCGACGGGAACGCTCGCTTTGGGTTTCGGCGCACCCCAGGTCAATTCCCTGGGGGAAGAGTTCATGAAAAAAAGGTGGTCGCACCTTGGAGGTGAAGGTGCTCCCACGCCGATACGGCTCTATGCTCCCTTGAAAGAAATGACCGAAGGACGGGGTCCCTGCTATATGGACACACGGCATCTTTCTCCCGAGCGGGTGAAGGCTCTGAAGGAAGCCTATCTCGATATGTATCCGAACACGGTCCAGTACTGGGCGGCCAATGGTATCGATCCCTCCCGCGAGCCGATCGAGATTTGCGGAACGGAGCCCTACATCGTGGGTGGGCATTGCCAGGCCGGTTACTGGATCGGCGCAGACCGGAAAACGACCCTTGAAAACCTGTTTGCAGCGGGAGACGTGGCAGGTGGGGCTCCCTACAAATTCGTTTCCGGATGTTTTGCGGAAGGCCGGATCGCGGCCGAGTCCGCCATCCGGGAAATCCGGGAAAGCCCCGGACATCGGTTGGAAGTGTCATCGGAGGCGATCGAAAGAGAAAAACGACGGACGTTCGCCCCGCTTGAGTCCTTGGGGAAACTTTCTCCGGGTGAGGTTGAAGAGCGGCTGCAAAAAATCATGGACGAATACGCCGGAGGGATCCGGACCCAGTATGCGATGAACGATTCATCCTTGCAGGTTGCGCGGAAAAAGCTCGCGGAAATGACCCGGGATCTGCCGGGCCTTGCCGTTTCCGATCTCCATGAGCTCATGAACCTGCACGAAGTCCTGGACAGAATCGATGTGGCCCGCGTTCTGGTCGAGCATCTCCTGGCCCGCAAAGAGACCCGGTGGCCGGGGTTCCAGACCCGGCTCGATTATCCCGAAACCCGGGAGGAGTGGGCTCTGTTTGTGAATTCGGCGAGCGACCCCGAAACTGGAGAAATCCGGATCGTCCTGCGCCCCCTCAACTCTTTTTCCGACAATGTCCCTGAACCGACGGAGGTGGCTCTTGGGAATTCTTATTGATGAAAATGCCTGTCACGGATGCACGCGTCTTCCTGAAGCTCGGTGTGTCACGGCCTGTCCGGGAGATCTGATCGGGATTCGGGAGGACAAAAAGGCCTACATGCGGGTGCAACCCGACTGCTGGGACTGTTATGCCTGCGTCAAGATGTGTCCGGTTTCAGCCGTCGAAGTCATCCTTCCCTACCCGGTCGCCGGGCAAAATGCGCGGTTGATACCGAAGATGAAGCGGGAGTCGATTCGATGGTCTCTGACCTATCCGGACGGAAAACAGGAGCAGTTCGATGCCCCGACAAGAGTTCCCGAAGAGCTTCTGTCGGAAGAACGGTAGCGGGAAAAGGCAGACGGAAAGGTTCTGTTCCGCATCTTGCCCTCGACAATAACAGAATCATTGAAGGAGTAATGCGATGACCCTTGCGGAACCGCATGGTGGAAAACTTGTTTCCAATGTAATCGTGGATGCGGAGAGAAACGCCTTTCTTCGGGAGCTTTCCCGGGCGCCGGTCCTGACGCTCGACAGCCGTGAGCTGTCCGACCTGGTGCTTCTGTCCCAGGGAGGTCTCTCGCCCCTGACGGGTTTTATGGACGGGGAAACGTACCATTCCGTCATCGACCGGATGCGTCTGCCCGAAGGGCTCCTTTTTCCGCTTCCTGTTGTGCTTTCTATTCCCGAGGACCTTTACCGGAAGGTTTCGAAAGGCGATCTTCTGGCTTTGGCGACACCTTCCGGGCAGATGGTGGGAGGATTGTGGGTGACGGATCTTTTCGAGCGGTCCGTCGAACGGGAGGCACGGGAAGTCTATAAAACCCGGGAACCGGCTCATCCGGGCGTTCATTACCTGCATCAGATTTCCCCCTATTCTGTGGGGGGAACGGTGCGGGCGCTGGAAGTGTTCGAAACCGATCCTTTCCGGCCCCAGCAGTTGACGCCGTTAGAGTCCCGGAGGCTCTTCACCCAGAAAGGGTGGAATACGGTCGTGGGGTTCCAGACGCGAAATCCCATCCACCGGGCGCACGAATATATTCAGAAATGCGCTCTGGAACTGGTTGACGGCCTGTTCATCCATCCCCTCGTGGGAGAGACGAAAGAGGACGATGTACCCGCTTCCGTCCGGATGGATTGCTACAAAGCGCTGCTTTCCCGGTATTATCCGAAAGATCGCGTC
>DAHWKF010000104.1 GCA_027343785.1 Leptospirillum sp.
GAATCGTCTGGGGGAAGGCCATCCGGAAACACGCTCCGGTTTTCCGGTTTCTCTCCCCCTCCCTCTCCGATGACCGGAGGTCATCCGTGAGAGTTTTTGAACCCGTCCCCGGACGGGAGATCGGGGTGGTATCCGATCCGGATGGAGACCTTCCAGCCCCCCCCTCGCTGTTGGAGGCGCTTGTGGGATTGGAAGACGGCCGGCTCGTCATTCTGGAAAGCCTGAAGGGCGACAAGGAAGTTTTGTCCTATCGAAAGCATTTCTCGGATTATCTGGAAACCTTCGGGAAGGGAGGAGACCTGAAGGTCAGGGCTACCTGGGTCCCTGAACCAGTTTTTCGTCACTTCGTCTCAACGCTCCGAGAACATTCTCCCCCCCTTCCGGAGCCTGATTTTTCTCCGGACCCAATCGTTCCGGAGGCGGAACAGGAATCCTCCGGAAGAATGGAGGAAGTGTTTCCGGAAACGGACGGGATTCCCATTCCCAAAGTCCTATCGGAAAAAATCGTCGCGACTCCCGACGGACGCATTTTCGCGTCGGAAGATCTTCGCGGAAGGCCCGAATTCGATGTCTTTCTCGACCAAACGTCCATGAGGATGGATGCTCACGGAAAAATCGGCCAGTTCCGGGTTCTCTTCGTCTCCGACAGGGAATTGGGGGATCGACTCTCGAAGGAGCGGGGAGAAAGTCCGGACGAGGACTGGCGCACAGTTCTGTCCGACATGGAGCTTCTTGCCCTTTCCCCTTCACAGAAAGATCAGTCGGTTTATCCAGATGAAAGCTCTGGGAAAACTCCGGAGGAGCCCTCTCCCGAACAAAATCGGGACGGCAAGCCTCCGTTCCGGAGCGACCCCTCGGCCGACGAATCCTTGGGACCCCCGGCCGCTCCTCCCCAAAAGGTCCTCCCGGAAGAAAAAGAAGGGGCTCTCGCCTCTCGGGAGGGCGACCCGGAATGTCTTTCGACGCCATCCGGGGGAACGATTCCGGACTTCCGGGCACCGGACGATATCGCCTCCATGGTCCTGCTCTTTCTGGACGGACGCTTCTATGTGTCACGGGAACATAAGACAAACCAGCACGTCAACTATTACTGCCGGCATTTCGTTCCAGAGCTTTGGCCCAAGATTTTCGGGGACAAGCCTGTTCCGAAACCGCAGTACGTCCCGTATGAACGCTTGAGGAAAATCCGTCTGGAAAATTTGCCAGAAGAGTCTGTCGCCGAAGGATACAGGGCAGAGGGAGACGAGGCCCGGAAAATCATGGAGATCATCCGGGACGCCATCGCCAGAAAAGCTTCCGATATCCATCTCCGGGTCGAACGGGACCGAACGAGAATCCTTTTGAGGATCCACGGTTGGCTCAAGCCCGTACAGACCCTGACCCATGACGAAGGAGAACGGCTTGCCCGGATCGTCTACAACACAATGCTCGATTCCTCCGGTCGGGACAACATGTTTTCCGACAAGAAACCTCAGGACGGACAGTTTCGGCAGGACTACCTTCCCCGGGGGACGTTCAACATCCGGGAGTTTCACGCGCCTACGGGAGGGACGGGCCTCGGGACCATCACCATGGTCCTCCGTCTCCAGTATGGGTCCGGAACGGCGGAGGCCAGCGCACAGGATATCGATACCCTGGGCTATGGGGCGGATCATCTGGCGCAATTGCGGTATCTTATGGGATTGTCTTACGGAATCGTCCTTTTTTCGGGGCCCATGGGATCCGGAAAATCCACTTCCATGGCGTCGGTTCTCTCGATCGTTCTGTCGATGAACCCGCTCGAGGAGGGGAGAGGCCTTCATCTCGCGACGCTCGAAGATCCTCCGGAGTATGTGATCCCCACGGCCAGCCAGATCGCCGTTCCGGGTGGGCAGTTTTCCGAGGTTCTGGGGCGCATCATGCGTTTTGATGCGAACCTTCTGATGATCGGGGAGATCCGGGACGAATCAACGGCCGAAAAAGCCGTCGAGGGGGCCATGAGCGGTCATGTGGTTTACTCGACCGTTCATGCGAACGACGTTCTTTCCATTCCCCGACGTCTAGACGGATTGAAGGTCCGCCGGGATCTCCTGTGCGATCCGACAATTTTTCGCGGCATGGTGTGCCAGCGGCTCGTCCCCCTTCTTTGTCCCGATTGCAGGCTCCCTTGGGAGGAAGCGGAAAGAGCTGGAATCTTGCGGCCGGATCTTTTAAAGCGCCTGGAAGACGTCTCTGCGGATCCGGAAGAAGTTTTTTTTCACCGCGACGGTGGATGCGGCACCTGCAACGGGCAGGGAATCACCGGGAGGACGATCGTTGCGGAAATTCTCATTCCCGATCAGGAAATTCTGGATCTGGTTGCGGGAGGACGCATGACGGATGCCTGGCGCTACTTCTCGGAGAAACTCGAAGGCCGCACGATGATGGATCACGCGCTTGAAAAAGTCCGGAGAGGGGCCGTCGATCCGCGCGATGTCGAGGCTCGTCTCGGATGGATTCATAAGGGATCTCTCGACAGCCGGACGATCCGGGAAATTATCGGAGGGCTTTCGTCGTGAATCCAATATCCGTCTCCGGCCACCTCCATTTATTGAAAAAGAGACTTTCCTTCGGGCCGGGCGTTCGACGGAAGTTCTACGCCGACCTGGCCTCCATTCTCCGGACAGACTCGTCGACCGCCCCGGTCCAGATCCGTGTCGCGATCGAGGAGTTCAAGAAGCTTCCCGGGGCTCCCAAGCCCGCTCTTTCGGAAATCGGGGCGGGACTCGGACGCGGTCTCGATTTCTCGAGAGCGATCGAGAATCTGACTCCTGAATCCGAATCTATGATTCTCCATGCGGCGGAGTCCACCGGGGATCCCAAGGTACTTGTACGCCTTCTCTCGACACTTGCCGCGAATATGGATGAAACCCGGAAAATCCGGAGAACCTTTCTGGGCGCTCTCCGGGAGCCTTCCTTTCTGTTGCTGAACGCGGGGGCGGTTACCGTCTATATTTCGGATTCTCTCTTGCCCAAGATTTTCCAGTCATTCAAAATTTCCAGCGATCGCCTGTTCGGTTTGGCGCGATTCTCCTTCGACCTTTTTTCCTTTGTGCAGCATTTCTGGGTTTTGATCGTCCTCTCTCCTTTTGTCGGAATTCTTGTCGTGGGGTGGTCTCTGAGGCGGGAATTTCCGGGTCGACGTCTTCTTGACCGTCTTCCTCCCTGGTCCATCTACCGGATGATGCTGGGAACGGAGTTTCTGCTGGGGTTGTCCGCCATGCTGGAATCGGGCATTCCTGTCATGGCCGCCTTCGAACAGATTCGAAAAACAGCGCCGCCGTATCTCCGGGCGCGGATTGTTCCCATTATGAAAATATACAGGCGTACAGGAAAGTTGGGCGAAGCCATGGAAAGGAGCCGGACACGGTTTCCGTCGGAAGAGATCATTGTTCGCCTGTCCCTGAGGGAAAAGTATGGCGAGTTGGGGCAGGCCCTCTCAGAGTTTGCGCGGGACTGGAAGGAGGAGGGACTCCCGAAAATCGAGCGCCAGGCCCAGTATCTGAACTACGGGGCCATGACGCTGGCCACCGTGGCAATCGGCCTTCTGGGGATCGGGATACTCCAGATCGTCCAGCAGGCGATGGGGGGGCTGGGAATCTGAGAGTAACTTTTAATATATATGGTATAGTAGAATACCATTGTTAATGGAGGAGAGGGGGAGGAAAATGACAAAAACTATTGTCTGGTGGAAACAAAATCGACTTCAAGTTCTCCGGACCCTGTCAGATGAGCGAGGCGGGGTCGACCAGGGCCCGATGGGCATCCTTCTGGGGATTGGTCTTGGGATCATTCTCCTAGCCGCCTTGGTGGGCGTTTTCAAGTTCGCTTTCTCGAGTACGACCAGCGCCATCTCCTCTTCCGGAGCGTTCGAAATTCAGACCGGCGTCCGGCAGGTGGCGAGCCCAGGAAATTATGGGACCGGCGACTTGACCCCCGCCCTCATTTCTGCGGCCTCCGTGCCAAGCAACATGATCGTCCCGGGAAACACATCGACGCTCCAGGGGCCGACAGGAACCTCCTTCTACACGGTGACCGGAAATTACAGCACATTTTCGATCACCCTTTCCGGAATAACGTCCTCAGCTTGCATGAGGATCCTAGAACAGACGACTGGGGGAAATTCCTGGTATCAGGTCATGGTGAACGGGTCGTCGATCACCCAGCCCGTGACGGTGCAAATGGCCCAGGGAGTCTGCTCTTCCGGAATGGACACGATCACCTGGATTTCAGACTGAAAAGGAAAGATCTCCATGTGGCTTCTCCTGGCAATACTGCCTCTCGCTCTCCTTTTGGGCGGGATGTTCCTGACTGTTTCGCATACGAGCGTTCCGCTCCTTGAAAACGCGAACCGGATCAATCTCGAGGCGAATCAGGAAGCGACCCTGTTCCAGCTGTATAGGGAAGCGGTTGCAAACTATCTCGACGGGAACCCGGGTTTTTCCGGAACGGTTCCTCTTTCCGCATTGGTCCTTCCAGTCGGATTGGTCATTCCGCCGTTGTTCAAAAATAGCGTCTCGGGAGGTGTCGCTTGGGTCTGGATCGCCCCGTCTCCCTCACTCATTTATTCACCGGACGTGGTGGTGGGACCGGAATTTACCAAGTCTTTCGGATCGCTTCTGGTCGGAGTGAACAAAAAAGGAGTTTTTGTGTCTCCCTCGGGAATTCCTGTTTCCATCAGCGTTCCATCGTTCATTCCGAACGGTGCCATTGTGTCTTTCTGGGAGGATTGATGATGACCAAACGTTATTTTATAAAATTCTTGTCGGACGATCGGTTTTCTGATCGGGGAAACTCATCTTTACTGGGAATGACTCTTGCAACAGCTCTTGGATTGGTCCTGATTTCGAACACGGTTCCTTTTTGGCTCGAAACCCAGCATCGCGCGCTCATGGACCAGACGACGGCGCAGCAAATCCGGCAAGTCTCGGACGCCCTGGCCGGGTATACCAAGGCCTATGCCGGAGCCATCGAAGGAGTTGCGACGGCCACCAAACCTGCGGTGATTCCTGTGTCCTTTCTTGTGAATACAGGGTTTCTCCCCACGGGGACAAGCTCCGTAGATCCTTATGGCCAGACGGTGGTCGGGGAAATTCTTCAACCTAGTCCTGGCATTCTTGTCGGAGCTGTGGTGACTCAGGGAGGAACGCCTCCGGCCGGCTCGCATCTGAACCAGCTCGCGACCCTGATTGGGGCTCAGGGAGGCTTTGTCCCCACCTCAGATATCCAGTCCCTCCCCGGAATCTGCGGAACGAACTGCTATCAAGGCTCCGGTGGAACATGGAAGGCGAGTTTCTCCCAGTATCCCTTCACTGGAGTGGGACCGGGAAGCTTGATCGCCCTTCAGAGTTACAATTCAAACAACCTTCCTCAGGACTTCCTGTATCGCTCGAATGTTCCAGGATTTCCCCAGGCGAACCAGATGCAGACCAATATCAATATGAACGGGAACAACCTGAACAATGCCGGAACCGTCAATACCTATAATCTCACGAGTCCGAACGGGACCATCTCGACCCAGGCAATCAACACGAATGGACAACCAATCTACTCGGGCGCCTGGTTCCCCTCCCAAGCCATTTGGATTGATACCCCTTGTGGGTGGGCCTATCTTTCGGCAGGTGACTATTTTAACTGTGGGCCGCAAGGAGGCTTTGCCTGGAGCGGGATTATCAATTCCCAGGGACTGGCCTATAGTACATGTTCCCAAAATGGAGCTAACGGAAGCCCAGCCTCAACCCTTGAATGCTATGAATCATGGCATTGGTAAGTTCAATGAAGGTATGCCAAGAAAGTAACGAATATCCTATAGAATCCTCATAGGGCTCTCATGTCTCAGATTTTACCAACCTCCATTTGGACCAGCACCACATGGAACAAGAACATAGCCAAAATCATTACCGCCATTACCTGTGCTGTTATTCGCAAAAGTCCATGTGCCATTGATTCTTCCTCCCCGCACAGTCTGCGCTCCAAAAGGTGCCAAACACAATGGGCTCGATACGTTTTGAGCGTAGCACTGTCCATTCCAGCACCCCCAAAACTGTGATGGGGTATACCCGGAATAGCTCCCCGAGTAGATTGGTTGATGAAATGCTCTTCAACAAGGTCCCAACGCCAGACCATGTTCACCAATATTGTCCTCGCAAACGGGATATCCACCCACATAGAATAATACCCCCGTCACAGCCTGAGAGCCGTACCAGGGTCCCATTCCAGGTATGCCGATATTGGTTGAGCCAGATGTGGCCGTGATTGGTTGTTAACAAGCGTTCTCTTCTGTCGGATTTGCAGGAGTGTTCGTCTGACAGGTGTTGACCCCAACGACATAATTTGGCGTTCCACCTACGGCACAATACGGAGGCGTTCCTGCGTTTAAATAGTTGGGAACTCTGGCCCCTATCGTTTGCCAACCATTACACAATGTATCAACAATGGCGCCGTAGGGAAGAGAAACCCCTGTTAAATATCCGCCCCCCAAATTAATTGGTTGTCTTCCTTTTGCCAGAAGTCTCCGATAAGACTTTCATGAAGACTCCAATCATTATCGTTGTTCCCCCTTCGTCCCATTCCCTTACGATCCGAATTGATTGTTCCTCTTCCTGTCTCTTTAAAAATCCGGTTGTGCCGGTCATTTCCCTTCAAGCATGCTATGACAGCTATGTCTCCTTGCGAGTTCTACGCCAATCGACAAAAACGGGCTACGACCGTGTCGTTCTAAAATATTTTGCCGACTGGCTGGATCGGGACCTCTCGTCTCTGACGGACGACGAGATTCTTAAAAAATATGCGGGGATCCGGGAGAAGTCTGGCCCCGCCCAGGCGGCGCTTGCGATCAGGGTTCTGAAAGCCATTTACTCCTATGCGATTGCAAGATTCGGAATTCCGGAACGAAATATCGGCCGGATTCTTCGTGTTGCCGGAATCGCGCTCACCCCTGTCAGAAAGTCACGCCTTATCAAGAAGAACGACCTTCCGAAATGGTACAAGGCCGTTTCTTCCCAGAGCAAAACACGCCAGGAACGCATCGCCCGGGATATTTTCCTGATCGGACTCTTTACCGGTCTCCGAAAAAC
>DAHWKF010000021.1 GCA_027343785.1 Leptospirillum sp.
ACCTATTTTGCCATCCGTGCTGCCAGGCTTCTGGCGCAGGCAGACCCGACCTGACCCATGCCGTCAAGCTTCTTCGCCAGGCAATCGGCGCAATGATGAAAATTATTCCTGCATTTTCAGGACTGGAACCATATCGGGAAAAAAACCAGGGAATTTGCCTGTCCATCGGAAATTTTGACGGTGTCCACATCGGGCACCAGAGACTCCTGGATCGTCTTGTCCAGAAATCCCGGCAATCCGGTTATCTTGCTGCCGTCCTGACATTCGATCCCCACCCCCTCATGGTTCTCTCGCCCGAGATTCCTTTCCGGCGGATCATGTCGATCGACTACAAAAAACATGTCCTGGAAGAGCTCGGGGTGGACCTCCTGATCATCACACCCTTCACGCAGACCTTGAGCCGGATGGAACCCGAAACCTTTATCCGGGAAGTTCTTCTCCGCCACTTTCCGCTCAGAGGACTGGTGATCGGGGAAGGATTCCGTTTCGGACACAAAAGGGCGGGTTCGGTCGAAGATTTTGAAAGGATTCTCGCTCCGGAAGGGATCAGTGTGGAAGCCATCGCTCCCGTCCAGGACAACCGGGGGAGGATTTCGAGTTCCCGAATCCGCGAACTGATCCGTCTCGGGCAGATCGGCCAGGCCAACGCCTTCTTGACCCGCCCCTTTCGCCTCGAGGGAATCGTGGAGGAAGGGGAAAAGCGGGGCAGAAAACTCGGGTTCCCCACCCTCAACATTCACCCCTCACCCGACCGCATTCTTCCGGCGCCCGGCGTTTACATCACCCGCACCATGACATCGTCGGGATGGTTCAATGGGGCTTCCTACGTCGGAAAGAAACCGACGTTCACCCCTCTTCATCAGCCGGTGATTGAAACCCATCTCTTCGACTTTTCCGATAATCTTTACGGCCACCCGATCCATGTCGACTTTCTGGAGTTTATCCGGGGGGACCGGGCGTTTCCCGGACCCGAAGCTCTCATTTCAGCCATCACGAATGACCTTCAGCGATCGAAGGATTACTTCCGTGAACATCATTTTTCCCAAAGGGACTGAAACAGGGAACTTCCTCGCACCCTATCTGGCTTCCCTGGAGAGATTTTTCGGGAATCCTTCCCTCCAACCTTCCCTGAAATCACCTTTCGTCCATTTTTATGTGGGCGTTTCCGGAGGCGCGGATTCCGTCTTTCTCTCTCTCCTTCTCCACCGCTTTCTGGGGCAGGAGACCCCCCTCACGCTTCTGCATTTCAACCACCGGAACCGCGGTGAAGAAAACGAAAAGGACATCCAATTCCTCGAGGCGTTTTCACGCCATCTCGGCCGTCCTCTGAGGATCGGCGTTTTAACTTCCGGCCGTTCGTCTGCCCGGTCTTCGGAAGAGTTTCTCAGAAATGCCCGTCATGCTTTTTTCCGATCCGTGTTGTCGGAAGAACCCGGCAGCATTGTTTGTCTTGCCCATCAGATGGACGATCAGGTCGAAACCATCCTGATGAACCTTTTTAGGGGAACTGGCATGAAGGGACTTCTCGGCATGAGAAACAGGCCGGACGACCGACTGCTCCGGCCGATTCTTGAACTCTCCGGGTCAGATATACGCCAGGTCCTTGACCGTCAGGGGATCCCCTACCTCGAGGACCCCACGAACCAGAGTCTCGCCTATCTCCGAAACAGGGTGAGGCTCGAACTTGTTCCGAAAATCCGGACAATCTTTCCTCCGGAAGGGGACCGGCACCTTCTGGGCCTGTCCGATATCGTCGACAGGGAGCTGTCCGACAGGAGGGCGGGAAACTGGCTATCCGGCACCCTCCTTGCCCAATCTCCGTCACGGATTATCTTTTCCCTCTCCCGTTACCAGAAACTGACCCCCTACCGGCAAAGCCTTTTTTTGCGCGCGATCCTCGAGCGAATCCGGCAAGGAGGATGCCCCGTTCCCGAAGAACGCAATCTTCTCAAGAGTCTGGCCCGTGTCCCTGTCTATCAAGGGCCCATGGGTCATGGGTGGCTCCTCGGGATTGAATTTCATGAGGTCCATCTTGTATACATGAGTAATTCCGATGATCAAAAAACGGGAAACTGGTCCATCACCCCGGATCGGGAAACCTTGCGGGAAGTGTCTCAGGGGATACGGAGAGCGTTTATCATGGAGCTCCCGGGAGAAAACCGGATGCGGTTTTCCCATGTGGACGGAACGCGGGACCTGAATCCTTGGGAAATGGGGACGAGGCCTTCCCGATCCTGCGTCCTGCCAGACAATATTGCCCTGGAATCGGAGCTTGTTATCGCTGGACCCCGCTTTCCGGCCGTCCGGGAAGCCTTTCGCCGGGAAGGCGTATCCCTGTCACATATTCTTTCGCGCCGGCATTTTCCAGGCAGTTTCAGAGCGGTTCTTCCCGTGTTGATGATTGGGGAGGATCCCGTCTGGGCGCCCGGCATACTCCCCCTGAAAAACCCGGATTTCCCTGTCCGGGAGAATTTCACGGGACTGTCCATCACTTTCCACGATGCCAAGGGAGATTTATGGAAAAGATCTTCGGGAAACCCCTGATCACCCAGGAGGAAATTCTGCACAGGGTCAGGGAACTGGGGTTGCAGATCACCCAGGACTACATGGGGAAGAACCTGATCCTTATCGGCATCCTGAAAGGAGCATTCGCTTTTACCGCTGATTTGTCCCGGTCCATCGGAATTCCCGCGGGGATCGACTTTTTGATGACGACGACGCGGGAGTCCCCCGGAGGTGAGAGCACAAAAATCATTTCCGATCCCACGCTCAACTTGACGGGAACCGATGTCCTCCTTGTCGAAGACATTGTCGACTCGGGAGTCACAGCCCATATGCTTCTGGAAAAGCTCTCCGCCCACCGTCCAAAATCCGTCCGTTTCTGCGCCCTCCTCGACAAGACCGGGGGCCGGACGGTCGATATACGGCCGGATTATGCCGGATTCAGCATTCCCAACAAATTCGTGATCGGGTATGGACTGGATTACAAGAATAAATACCGGACGCTGCCGTTCATTGCCGTCCTCGATGACAGGACAAAGGCCTAAAACGGGCCATGGAGGCGTGACTTCCTGTCATTTTCCAGAAAACCCCTTCTTCCTGCCATTTTTATTGAAGATCCCCCGCCTGCATGATAATATTGGAAACCATTAAAGGGAATTCCGCTTTGTTCCGTTTTGGAGGAAGTACATGAAACCGTTCTACAAGAATCTGGCGCTTTGGCTCGTTATCGGGCTCGTCATCTTCCTCGTTTTCGACTTGTTTCAGGTCCGTCAGCCGGGAATGAAAAATCTTGTCTTCTCGGACTTCATCGCAAAACTGGACCAGAACCAGATCAGCGAAGTGACCATCAAGAACAACTATATCAGCGGCGTCATGAAGGATGGCTCACACTTCAAGACTTACGCCGCCAACGATCCCAACCTCGTCCAGGAACTCCAGAAGAAAAATGTCCGTATTGTGGCCATTCCGCCAGAGGATAACCCCTGGTACCTCAACCTCCTCATTTCATGGGGCCCCATCATCGTCCTCGTCCTGTTGTGGGTCTTTTTCATGCGCCAGATGCAGTCCGGCGGCAACAAGGCGATGTCTTTCGGAAAGTCGAGAGCCAAGCTGATCACCGAGGACAAGAGGAAAATCACCTTTGCGGATGTCGCGGGGGTCGAAGAAGCCAAGGAAGAGGTGGCCGAAATAGTTGAATTTCTGAAGGATCCGACGAAATTCCAGCGTCTCGGTGGCCGTATCCCCAAGGGAGTCCTGGTTGTGGGTCCTCCGGGAACGGGCAAGACGCTTCTGGCCAAGGCGATCGCAGGCGAAGCCGATGTCCCCTTCTACCACATCAGCGGATCGGATTTTGTCGAAATGTTTGTGGGGGTCGGCGCCTCCCGGGTGCGAGATCTGTTTGAGCAGGGAAAGAAAAATGCTCCATGTATCATTTTCATCGATGAAATTGACGCGGTTGGTCGCCACCGTGGTGCCGGCCTGGGGGGAGGTCATGACGAACGGGAACAGACCCTCAACCAGCTGCTCGTTGAAATGGACGGGTTCGAAAGCAATGAAGGTGTCATTCTCATTGCCGCCACCAACCGTCCGGATGTCCTGGATCCGGCCCTTCTCCGTCCGGGTCGCTTCGACCGGCAGATCGTCGTCGGAAAGCCGGATCTGAAAGGCCGCCTCAAGATTCTGGAAGTCCATACCCGGAAAATTCCGCTCGATTCTTCGGTCAACCTCGAAACGATCGCCAGGGGAACACCGGGGTTTGCAGGCGCGGACCTGGCCAACCTTGTCAATGAGGCCGCACTCCTGGCAGCCCGGCGCAACAAGAAAACCGTGGAAATGAGCGATTTCGAGGACGCCAAGGACAAGGTCCTGATGGGGGTGGAGCGGAAATCCATCCTGATCACCGAAGAAGAGAAGCGGGTGACGGCTTATCACGAGGCCGGACACACCCTGGTTGCCAAACTGATCCCCGGAACGGATCCTGTCCACAAGGTGACCATCATCCCTCGCGGGCGGGCCCTTGGTCTGACCCAGCAGTTGCCGACAGACGACCGCTACACTTATCAGAGGGAGTTTCTCCTGGGAAACATCGCCATCCTGATGGGCGGACGGGTGGCCGAGGAGCTGGTCACAAAAACAATGACCACCGGAGCGGGAAACGATATCGAACGGGCAACAGAGCTCGCAAGGAAAATGGTTTGCGAATGGGGAATGAGCGACAAGCTGGGCCCTATCACATTCGGAAAGAAAGAAGAAGAAATTTTCCTCGGCAGGGAGATTTCCCAACACCGCGACTACAGCGAATCAACCGCCGTAGCCATTGACAACGAAGTGTTCCGGATCGTCTCGGAAAACTACCAGCGGGCAAAAGAGCTTCTGGGAACGCATATCAAGGCCCTGACAGCCATCGCGGAAGCACTGCTGGAACACGAAACCCTGGACGGCCCCCAAATCGATGATTTGATTCGAGCCGCCAATGCCTCGGCCTGATCTTGCCAGTCTGATCCGGCTTGCGCGTTCCAAATACAAGGGACCATTGATCATGGGGGTCATCAATGTGACCCCCGATTCTTTTTCAGGAACATCCGGAGATATCACGCCGCTCGCGGCATGGGAAAAAGCCTCCCGATTTCTCGACCAGGGGGCGGACATTCTTGATATTGGAGCGGAATCCACCCGTCCCGGGTTCACTCCGGTTTCTCCGGAAGAAGAGCGAAACAGGCTTCTCCCGGTCCTGGATAAGGTTGCCTCCCTTCCGATTGTCCTTTCGATCGACACCCGTTCTCCGGCCATCTTTCGTGAAACCATGGCGTACGGCGCATCGCTGATCAACGATGTGGGAATGCTTCGCGACAGAGGTTTTATCGATCTCCTGAAGGAATTTCCTTCCTTGATGGCTGTCCTCATGCATTCTCCCGGCCCTTCCCTCCATGCACCTTCCATGTCGGAAAGCCGGAACTACCTCTCCATCGGCGAGTCCGTCCGTGCATCTTTGATGGCCCGGATGCAGTCCCTGCTGGAAGAAGGGATCGACACCGAGAGACTGATCCTCGATCCGGGCCTGGGATTCGGAAAAGATACAATTCTCAATCTGGAACTCCTCCGTTCGATCAAGATCTGGTCAGGAGGCCTGCCCGTCCTTGTAGGGGCGTCACGAAAACGTTTCATCGGTGAAATCTCAGGAGAGTCCGATCCGCTGGAAAGGGAGGCCGGAACAATCACGATCCAGAACTGGTGTCATCTTGAAAAGGTGACGGTGATCCGGACCCATGACGTCGCATCCGCCCGTCAGGCCCGTCAGGTATTTCACGCCCTTCTTTCGGGACGATAAAGATGGAGGACATTTCCTTTTCGTGGCACAGTGTCCTGGATATTTTGCTGGTCTGGTTCATTTTTTACCAGCTGCTGCTACTGATCCGGGGTACCAGGGCCTTCCAGATGGTTCTCGGGATCCTCGTTTTTCTCTCCCTCTATCTCCTATCCAGTACCCTCAAGCTCTACACACTGAACTGGCTGATTACCAGTTTCTGGTCACAGCTGGTCCTGGCCCTTTTGATTCTTTTCCAGCCGGAAATCAGGAAGGCGCTCGCCCGCGTCGGGAAATCGCCGCTTCTCTTCGGACTGACACCGGTCGAGCTTCCCCTGGATATCGATGAAATCCTGAAGTCGGTCCAGGCCTTTTCCAAAAAAGGCATCGGGGCGATCATGGTGCTCGAAAGGGGAACGGATCTCTCCGAGATCACCGAAATCGGTGTCCTGATCGACGCCCACATCAGTCAGGAACTGCTCAACAGCATCTTTCTCCCATACTCCCCACTCCATGACGGGGCCGTGATCATCCGGCAAAACCGTATTGCAGCCGCAGGCTGTTTCTTGCCCATATCCCTCTCCATGAACCTCTCCCGGACTCTGGGAACCCGTCACAGGGCCGCCATCGGGATCACCGAGGAGACCGATGCCGTCGCTCTTGTCGTTTCCGAAGAAACCGGCCAGATTTCCCTTGTCATCGCGGGACGGATTCACCCCGTCGTCGACATGACGGAACTGCGAAACCACCTGATCCGGCTTTTCCGCCGGCAAAACCGTTCCAGAATGATGATTCGGGCTACCCTTTTGAAAAAACATATGGAAGGAAGCGGTTTATCAAGAATATTCAAGAAAACGGCGCGCAAGAATATTTCACAACCGCCATCCAAAGAGGAAACTCCATGAGGTTACGGGAAAGAATGCGCCGATCTTTCACCCGGCACCTGTTCCTGAAAATCTTTTCCCTTTTCCTCGCCGTCCTCCTCTGGTTCCAGGTCAGCCGCAAAGGTCAGGAATACCTGTCGTTCCAGGTTCCTGTCACCGTTTCCCACCTCCCTTCCCATCTGGAGTTGACCAAAGCGTTTCCCCAACAGGTCACGATCACCCTGTCAGGCCCTCCCGGTCTTTCCCGCCAGATTCCCCCCGGAAGTCTCAATATCCTGGTTGACGGAAGCAGCATGGAGGAAGGCTCCCAAACGATTCATCTTTCTCCATCAATGGTCTCTGGGCCCCCAGGCATTCATGTCGACACGATATCACCCCGCATCATTCACCTGACGATGGAAGCGACGATTCAGAAACGCATCCCCCTGTACCCGCAATACGTGGGTTCAATCCGGGGTCCATTCCCGTCATTCAGGATCACCCTCAACCCGGATACGGCCCTTGTCGAGGGCGGATCCCGAACACTGGCCAAGTTGAAAGCGCTGCGGATCGCCCCTATCGACCTTTCTCTTCTGAACCGTACCACTCGTCAGGTTCTGACCGTTCCTCTCAGACTCCCCCCCAACGCCCAGTTCAGGATCCTGTCCCCACAGACGGTCCTTGTGACAATCACCCTTCAACCCAAAAGCGCCCGGAAGGATAACCGCTCCTGACCATTCGGACCCTCCATTCGTCTTGAAAAAGTGGTCCGGCTATGATAGGTTGGCAAGCGTTTTGTTCTACGACAAAATCCTCTTTTATCACTCCCCGGTAGCTCAGTCGGCAGAGCAGGTGGCTGTTAACCACCGTGTCGGGGGTTCGAATCCCTCCCGGGGAGCCAATATTATCAATAACTTAGGCGATTTTCTTTTCCTCTCGGTTTTCTTTTGTTCTACACATGTTCAACATCTGGCGAAAATTCTCTCTCCTCTCTCAGAGGCAAGAAAACCTCGGTCTCCGGTTTTCCGGGGGAAGTTGCTACTGCGGTTTTCGCTACTATTGCGGTTTTTCGAGAAGGGATCAGAAAAAAGGGCCTATTTTGCGTTATAAGCCCTCTTTTGAGGTGGCTCTGTAGGGTAGGATGTCCGAAGGCAGGAAAGCCCCTCCAGATAGGCAGGGGCCAGCGGGGGGAGTGAAGCGGGGTCTTATTGGCCCTCGGACTCCCTGTCGTTTCCGCTTGCTTCGTGACACGTCACGGGAGTAGATAGGAAGACCCCCCAGAGAATGGGCGCGG
>DAHWKF010000030.1 GCA_027343785.1 Leptospirillum sp.
TCCGCTCCCATGTTCGTGATGGTCGACCTTTCGGGAACAGACAAGGAGGAGACTCCTTCGCCGCCGTACTCAAAGATCCGGTTGACGCCACCCTTCACCGTCAAACGCCGGAGCAGTTCGAGAATGATGTCCTTTGCGGAAACGAAGGGCTGGAGCTTTCCGGTCAGCTTGACCAGAACAACCTTTGGCATGGCAAGGTGAAAGGGCTCCCCCCCCATGGCCAGAGCAACATCCAGTCCTCCCGCCCCGATGGCGATCATACCGAGACCACCGTTGGTGGGAGTGTGACTGTCGGAGCCCAGCATGGTTTTTCCGGGCTTGCCGAACCTCTCCAGATGGACCTGATGGCAGATACCGTTTCCGGGGCGAGAAAATATGATGCCGTAACGGGCAGCAACAGTCTGGAGATACCGATGATCATCAGCATTCTCGAAACCGGTCTGCAGCATATTGTGATCGACGTAAGAGACGGAAAGTTCTGTCCGTACCCTGTCGAGCCCCAGGGCTTCAAACTGAAGGTAGGACATGGTTCCGGTCGCATCCTGCGTCAGGGTCTGGTCAATCTTGATGGCTACTTCTTTTCCTGGCGACATTTCTCCGGAAACCAGGTGGTCCTTGAAAATTTTCTGTGTCAGGTTAAGCGCCATTGCTTAATCTCCTTCGTCGTTGACACTTGTCTGTCAGGGTTTATCAGTTATGGATATGCAGCCATTTCATATTGTATTCCCTTCCGGGAACCTGAAGAGTCAAAGAGTCTGGACGGGCTACGCTGCTCCGGATCCTGCTACCCTGACTCGACAACCAGTATGATACGCGGACAATCCTTCCATCCACACAGCTCATCACATTTGTTCTTGAAAGACCAAGCCCGGCAAGACATTATCCTGCCGGGCCAATCTGAATACGAAACAAAAAAAATAAATTAAGTTAAGAATGCTGAATCAGGGCCAGGGCCATGTCAGATGATGTGCCGCATTGGCGTTGGTTTCTGCTTCCTTACCCAAAAACATGATGAACAACATCGTTCCGCCCAGAATAATCAGTGCTATGATAAGGCTTTTACCCAGCGACTGTTGCGATCTTTCTTCAGCCATGTGACCTCACCTCCCTCCGGATACGAATCCAGTTAACCAATTGTGGAATACAGGGGCTTCACAAAATCGGTGGTGCTGTCCTCAAAATCCCTGGGGACTCCCAGAGATTCGATCGCTGACAGCAATTCATGGTAGTAAAACGCCACCTTGACCGGATGTTTTTTTCCGGCAGCCTCTAGACGGGCGATCTTGTCCGAAGCTTTTCCCATACCTCTTTCCACAATTGCACCGGCATGGCCAAAGGCCACACCTTCAGGCATGCGCTCCTGAAACCGGCCAGAAATAAACGCGGCGACAGGCTTGTTGAAACCACCCGCCTGAATCAGCTCGGCAGCCTGCTCCTCATAGGAGCCGCCCGGCTCGCCAAGCATGACCACTCCCTTGACGTTGGGATCATCCTTCAGTTCTTTCAGGACATCCGCATAGGTGGTGTTGGATATAATATCCCCACCGATGGCCAAAGCACAATACGTCCCCCATCCCCTTCTCTTGAACATCTCCGCAGTCGTCACAGTCAAACCACCGCTTTTGGAAATAATGACGAGGCCTCCAGCCTTGAATGCGATCGACGGATCTTTTCCTCCGATGGCGCCGATGCGGCCCACGGAAGGGACAAAACATCCCAGGCTCGTACCACCCACTATGACCGCATTGCGACGAACTTTTTCCTGAAAAATGATTTCCGAATCCCGGATGGGAACATGTTCCGTGATAACGTACAAGACCTTTATTCCGCCATCCAGACATTCCATGACCGCATCCAGAACGGAAACAGGCGGAACGTAAATGAGCGCCGTATTGATGGATTTTCCCACCTTGGGATCCTGGACAGCCTGGGCGAGGGTATCGAATATGGGGACAGGAAGCTCCGTACTCCCACCTTTCCCCGGTGTCACGCCGGCCTTGATAATACCCGGATAAAGCGCTTCTGACTCCCGAATCACCTGGGATGCTTCCCGGCCTGTCGCGCCGATAACCACGACTCCGGTTTTTTCATTCAAATAAATTGGACCCTTCAAACCATTCCTCCTTAGGGAAATTTTACCAATCAGTCTGGATTTTCCTGTTACGCGACAACTTCCGGCTTGTAGCCGATATGCTTGACCATCAATTCGCGCAATCTAAGCGGTGCCTCGGTGATGGGCAGCTGGGAATCGTAGATATCTCCACGAATCCCGTTCCGGACGAAACATTCATGCAGCATGCGAAGACCCTTCACGTATTCGGGTCCGCTTCTGCGGACAACCCAGACCAGATTGGGATCGAGCTTGCCTTCCGCTTTCATGTCATCCAAGGCCTTTGCAAGGCCTTCCCCAAGCGTTACATCTATGCGTGTGTTGCTGGCAGTCCCGCCACAAACCAGTACGGCCTTGAGACCCGGCTTGGAAAGGATGATACGGGCGATCTTATACATCTTCTCTGCCGGCGGATTACCACCGATATCGGTCAGGTTGGCAATGCGCAATCCGGCTTCAATTGCTGTCTCTGCCGTCACGGTGCTGCCACCGCCTCCGAAAGTCATGAGCGCGACATCGCCGTCCAGCTCCACATAAGAGCCGGCCTTGCCCCGGTGATCCCCCTGATCAATCAGAATAGCGTCCTGTTCCCTTTGTGTCAGTGGGCGGCCCATTCCCCCGCGCGCGCCAAAACGGACAGCCGGAGAAACCGAAGCGTCATCATCCAGAAGAACAACCGCATCGGCCGCCACCAGCTTTTTCTTGTCCCCCACCTGGGCGACGACAAGCGGATTGATCTCCAGGAGACGGGCTTCTGTCTGCCAAAAAGCATGGAACACACTCACGATCAACTCCGAAAGCGGCCGAAGGAGATCCGGATCCGAAAAATTGATCCCGACCAGGAAGTTGCGGATCTGATACGGGTAAACACTGCGCACATCCCTGATCACATGGGTATGGATGAGTTCCGGGCTGATTTCTTCTACATCCATTCCGCCATGCTCGCTGAAAATAATTGCCGGAGCACGATCCTTCGTAGAATAAGTCACGCTCAGATAGAACTCTTTTTTGATATCGAGCTTTTCCTCGACCAGGGCCCCGATGGCTTTTTCCCCGTAAACCTCCCGGCTGGCCAAGTCCTTGAACACATCCAGGGCCTGTGACTTATCGGAGACAACCTTGACGGCTCCCGCCTTCCCCCGTTTTCCGACCAGGACCATCGACTTGATCACAACCGCCGGCTCCTTGTCGATAAACTCCCTGACCTTCTCGTTCGGTTCGGTTGCAAAAACAAATCTGGGGGCTGGAATCTTGTATTTTTTATAGATAGACTCGAGGGCCTCGTGTTCGTACAGCTTCATTCAGTAATGCTCCTTAAAATGGGTGGTGTGTTTTACTTCCTGACCTATGGGGAAGAATGGGGCTGACTCAGCCCGCCAGAAGTCCCGAAACAATTTTTTGAGGGGAATAAATTTTAAAGAAAATTGATGAAGTGTACTTGCCTGGCGTGCAAAAAGTCAATCCCAATGACGTTTGACAGTCTATTAAAAAGCAGATATATTTTAACTTTGTACTCC
>DAHWKF010000044.1 GCA_027343785.1 Leptospirillum sp.
ATCCGGAAATATTGGGAAAGGCATAAAAGGCACCATCCGGTTTTTTGCAGCTGATCCCGTGCACCTGGTTCAGCGATTCTACAACACTCTCCCGCCTTTTCCCGTAAGCGGAGAGCATGGGTTCAAAGAATTTGTCGCCGGACGAGAGGGCAAAAGCGGCCGCCTTCTGGGAAATCGATGTGGGGTTTGATGTGGTCTGGCTCTGGATGCTGTCCATGGCCTGGATAATGTCCCGGGGACCAGCGGCGTAACCGATTCTCCAGCCCGTCATCGAATAGGTTTTCGACACCCCGTTGACAATGATCGTGGAGTCTTTCAACCGGGGATCAAGCGTTGCGATCGAAGTTGACCTGTGATCGTCGTAGACAATTTTTTCGTAGATCTCGTCTGAAATCACCATAAGCCCGTGCTTCAGGACGATCTCTCCGATGCCTTCCAGTGCTTTTTGAGTGATCACCGCGCCGGTCGGGTTATTGGGAGAGTTCAGAATCAGGATCCTGGAGCGGGGGGTGATGGCCGCCTCGAGGGCTTCAGGATTCAGTCGAAACCCCTCCTCCTCCCGGCACGGGACAAATACGGGTTCCCCCCCGTTGAGATAGATCTGGTCCGGATAGGATACCCAGGCTGGCGTCGGAAGCAAGACCTGGTCTCCGGGGTTGATCAGTGCCTGGAATATCTGGAAAAGGGAATGTTTCGCCCCGCAAGATACAAGGATATCCTTGGGAGTGTATGAAAGTTTCTGATCCCGCTCGAATTTGGCCACAATGGCGTTTTTGAGTTCGGGAATCCCCCCGACCGCCGTATATTTGGTGAAACCGTCCCGAATCGCCTTGATCGCGACTTCCCCGATTTCCTCAGGCGTCCGGAAGTCCGGCTCTCCCCCTGAAAAATCCAGGACGTCGACCCCCTGTTCCTTCAGCTCCCGGGCCCTGGCCGCCAGCTGCAATGTGGGCGAGGGCTTCAGTCGGGACAGGCGATTGGCAAGGGCAAATTTTTGGGGTAGGTTCATTCCTTTTCGCTCCGGGAAAATTTTTTCTTGAGGGCAAGTTCGACAGTTGGTGGAACCAGCATGGCCAAATCGCCCCCCAGCTCCGAAATCTCCCTGATCATGGTGGATGTGATGAACATGTATTTTTCACTGGGCATGAGAAAAACCGTTTCAATGTCCCGGGCAAGGGTCTGGTTGATCAGCGCCATCCGGAGTTCATAGTCGAAGTCGGAAACCGCCCGGACGCCGCGCAGGATCACCTGGCAGTCGTTTTTTCGGACAAAATCGACCAGAAGGGTATGAAAACCGACGACAGTCACGGCCGGAGGGGGTGCGGGGGCAACCTGACGAATCAGTTCTATCCGTTCTTCTATCGAGAATAGAGGAGACTTGCGGGGATTTTCCGCTACCGCAATCAGGATTTCGTCAAAGATCGTGAGAGCCCTGTTCAGCATGTCCAGGTGACCGAATGTCACCGGATCAAATGTACCCGGATAAACAGCCTTTTTCTTATTCACGCCAGAATTCGTCTGAACAAGGCCACGTGGCTTTCGCCGTAGGCATACATTTTAAGAAGTTTGAACTCCCCTTTTCCTTCGTTGGAAAAGACGTAAGGATCCTTGTGATGGTGCTCCAGAATCAACAGGGTATCGGGTCCCACTATAGCACTATGCCAAAGTCCGGACAAGAGTTCCTGTCCGCCCCGGTAGCGGTACGGTGGATCCAGAAGAACAATATCCGCGGGCTTTCCGGCATAGGATGACAAAAATTTGAGAACGTCCGCCTTACGGACGGACAAGTCATCGGACCTGTCCGGAAATCGTTCCCGAAGAAAATGTTCCAGGGTGGAAGCCAGATATTCATCTTTTTCGATCCAGAGGATTTCTTTCGCTCCGTTCGAAAAGGCTTCCAGACCGTAGGCGCCGGTCCCGGCGAACAAGTCTGCCACAAATGCTCCGGCCCAGTCGGATTTGAATATGTTGGCAACGGATTCGCGGACTTTCTGCGTCGAAGGTCTCAGGCCCTTGCGGGGTTTATGGGGGATCTGGATCCCTTTCAGAATGCCGGTCTGGATACGGATCATGATTGCAGGCAAAAAAAAAGGGGCCACAGGGCCCCTTTTTCCGGAAAGGACAATTTAAAGTCCCAAAGCCTTTTTCGTGGCTGCGTCAACATGACCAGTCGCTTTCAGCTTGTGGGTCTTCTGGAAAGCCATGATAGCCTTCCGGGTCATCGGACCGAAAAAGCCGTCAGCCTTGATCTTTGCACCCTTGGCGATAAGGGCTTTCTGAACCTTCATGACAAACATGGACGGCTTGGATTTGCCCATGCGCATGTGTTTCTTCATTGGTTTCTTGGCGGCTTTCTTTGCCGGAGCAGCTTTCTTCGCAGGAGCTGCCGGTGCGGCAGCCTGATCCGCAAATGCGCCGGAGACGGGAAGTGCCAGTGCCGAAATACCCATCATGAATCCACCAAATGCCACTGCCACCATTGTCTTGAAAGACCGATTTTTAGTCTCCATCGTTTGAATCACCTCCTTTGACTCGTATTTTTCTGAGTCGGTTTGACTGACCAGCCCTGAATTCAGGCTTGCACGGTTCCGGATCATAACAATTAGGTTAGGGAGTGTCAACAAACGTTGAAGATTTGCCAGTCCTCATAAAAAAGGTTCGAAGATAACAGGGACATGCCGATTCCTCAATGCTTCAGCATACCCGTCCGGAGGACAACAGGAGGGGTTCTTGTGACATTGATCACAGGTGAAGCCGGATGGCCGGGAAGGGTTCCCCCATCTACGATTCCATCCAGAGAAGGAAAGGTCCGGACGATGTCGGAAGGGTTCCCCAGCGGACTTTTGCCCGACAGGTTCAGGCTGGTACCGGAGAGCGGTGTTCCGAGATAGCAAAGAAACTGTCGGAGCAAAAGTGGTCCCGGAACCCGAAAAGCGACACCCCCTTTTTGAGACATGCCGAGTTGCATGGCCAGGGGCTTTGCCGGCAGGACAAGCGTCAGGAAGCCGGGCCAATTCCGCAAAAGTGTTCGTGTACGAGGGTTTTCCGGAATGCGCGCGAAGCGGCCGACAACCTCAAGGGATCCCGCCAGGTAAAGAATCGGTTTTTCTGGACTTCTGAGCTTGAGGTCAAAAAGCCTCCGGTTACGCTCACAACGGAAAGCATGCTCCCCGGAGAATTCCGGTGACTCAGACAATGCATAGGCGTATTCAACCGGAAGCGCGACGACGCCTCCGGCCACGATCAAATCCTTGAGGGACTTCCATGACGAACGGTCGGTCAACGGGGGGAAGCGGATCAAGCTTATTCTTCCTCAAGGCCGATATCTTGACGGAACTGCCCGCCTTCAAGATGCAAAAGGGAGAGGGTCCGGTAGGCTCTTTCGCGTGCTTCGCGGATACTGCTTCCGGATCCGACAACGGACAGCACCCTTCCACCGGAAGAGACCAGATGTCCATCTTTTTCCGCGACACCCGCCGTGTAGATTCGGGTCATTTCCTGAGTGCGGGCGACTTCAAGTCCCAGAACAGGCGTTCCGGTAACGGGCTTTTCCGGATAGCCCGAGGATGCCAGCACAACTGCCACCCGGGGGGTTTTCAAAAGGTTCGTCCCTTTTCCAAGCGATCCGGCGGAGGCGGACTCCAACAGTGTCAGGAACCCCTCCCCCGCCGACGGAATCAGAACCTGCGCTTCCGGGTCTCCGAAACGGGCGTTGAACTCGAGCACGCTGAGGCCTTCTTCGGTCTTCATCAGTCCCGCATAGAGAAAGCCCTGGAAAGGAGTTCCATGGCGTCGCATGGACCATAACGCCCGGTCGATAATCTGGCAGGCATCTTCCTGGTCTTTTTCCGACCACCCGGCCAGCGGCGTCACGGCCCCCATCCCTCCGGTATTGGGCCCCCTGTTTCCGTCCCGGATCCTTTTGTAGTCCCGGGCTTCCGGAAAAGGAACGAATCGCGTTCCATCGGTCAGGGCGATGAAGGAGACTTCCGGTCCGGATAGCCCCTTTTCGACAAACACGGTCTGTTGGGCTTCACCCAGCTCTTGCCGGACAAAGATCCGCTGCAGCGCGTCTTCCAGATCCTCCGGGGAATGGAGGACGAAGACACCCTTTCCCTGGGCGAGTCCGTCGGCTTTTAGGACCGACGGATATCCCCAGGCCTGGACATAATCTCTCGCCGCCTCGGCATTTTCAGCCACCCGGAACTCTGCGGTCGCAATACCGGCTTCCAGCATTCTTTCCTTGGCGAAAAGCTTGGAGGATTCGATCCGTGCGGCCGTCCCTGAGGGTCCCACAACCTTGATTCCCTTCTCACGAAGCGCATCGGACAAACCTTCTGCCAGCGGTTTTTCAGGCCCGATGACCACCAGATCCGGTTCTAACGAGGCGATCAAGGCCGAAGCCTCTTTGGGACTTGACGGAAATGGGGACACTATCCGGGCTTCTCCGGCCATCCCCGGATTTCCGGGAGCGACGATGACGTCCGGTTTTCCCGGATCTGCTCGGATGGCGTCGGCCATGGCGTGCTCCCGGGCCCCTGACCCTACAATGAGTACCCTTTTTCTGGCAACAGGCATAAGCTTATTCCTTCTAATGCCGGAAGTGACGGACACCGGTCAGGATCATGAACATGCCGTGTTCCCGGGCTGCCGACAGGACTTCTTCGTCCCGGATCGATCCTCCCGGCTGGATGATTCCGACGACCCCCAGTCGGGCCGCCTCATCGATTCCGTCCCGGAAGGGGAAGAAGGCGTCCGAGGCCAGAACTGCCCCTTTTGTCGAGCGGGTCGCCTTCATGCCGGAAAGGCGAACCGAGTCCACGCGGCTCATCTGTCCGGCGCCGATTCCGATCGTCATACCGTCCCGGGCCAGGATGATGGCGTTGGACTTCACATGCTTTCCGACGGCGAAAGCGAATATTGCATCCCTGATCTGTCCCGGAGTGGGCTGGATCTCTCCCGCGATTCTGAGAGCAGACTCTTCCGGAGCAACGGTCTTGTCGGGAGACTGCACCAGAACCCCTCCCGTAATCGTCCGTATTTCAAACCGATTTTCATTGTCGGGATTTCCGGAAATTTCCAGCAGTCGAATGTCTTTTTTGCGCGTCAGAAGATCCCGCGCTTCAGGCGTAAACCCCGGAGCCACCACGACCTCCAGGAAGATTTTCGCCATTTCCTGTGCCCCTTCCAGATCCACAGGACGGTTGGAAGCCACCACGCCACCGAAAGACGAGACGGGATCCGTATCCCGGGCTTTCTGGTAGGCGTCGAGCACGGATACGCCGAGAGAGGCACCGCAAGGGTTGTTGTGCTTGACGATCACGACGGCCGGCTCAGAAAATTCTCCCACCAGCTTCCAGGCGGCATCCGTATCCAGGTAGTTGTTGTAGGACATCTCTTTTCCCCAGATTTTTCTGGCGCCGGCGACCCCTTCGCCCGGATGTCCCGCGTACCGGTAGAGGGAGGCATTCTGATGGGGGTTTTCCCCATATCGCAATTCCTGCTGTTTTTCCAGTCCGATTGAGAGGCGGTCCGGAAAATCGGTCGATCCGGGTTGCAGACTCTCAAAATAAGCCTCAATCAGGCGGTCATACTCGCTGGTGGACCGAAAAGCCTTGATGGCCAGTTCACGGCGAATGGAAGGATTCGTTTCCTTCGTCTTTTCCAGGAGGGAGAGGACCCTGTCATAATCCGCGGGATCGGTGACAACGGTCACGGATTCATGGTTTTTGGCCGCCGAGCGGATCATGGACGGACCACCGATATCGATCTGTTCGATCGCTTCCTCCACGGTCGTTCCCGGTTTGGCGACCGTCTCTGAAAACGGGTAAAGGTTGACGAATACCAGGTCGATCGGCAGAATGCCGTGTTCTTCCATGGACTTTCGGTGTTCAGGATTTCCCCGGAGTCCCAGAAGGGCCCCATGAATCATGGGGTGGAGTGTCTTGACCCGCCCGTCCATCATTTCCGGAAAACCGGTGACGGACGAAACATCGGTGACCGGAATTCCCTTCTCCCGAAGGAAACGGGCGGTTCCGCCCGTGGAAAGTATTTCGATATCCAGGGCAGCAAGTCGGCGTCCCAGGGATTCGAGTCCGGTCTTGTCCGAAACACTCACGAGCGCACGACGGTTGGATGAACCCATTTTTGTCTCCTGAAAATGAAGGTGAAAGGGTAATGAAACGGGAGAAAAGAGATTTTATTTTATCTTGCCACAAACGGAAGGAGAGGCAAATCCGCCTCTGAAATCGCCGATCAGGTAGACGTCCACCTGGTAGACGGGGACCGTTGATCGGGCCCAACGCCTCGGAACCGATATTGTCCCCAGAAAATCTGGCTTTTCACAGTTGTTTTGAAGTTTTCGATAAAACTCCCCTCCCGGTCCATCCTGGATCAGGAGGACCGGTTTTCCGGAAAGTCTTCTGGCCTCACCAGAACTGATGACGTCCGTCCGGAAATGCCTTTGAGGAAAAATATGATAGACCGGCGTCCTTCCATATTCCAGAAATTTCAGCTCCGAGGCTTTCTGATACCCATCGACCACCCATGCCGCAGGGCGTTCGTTTTGGGGAAGAGATCCGGCTACCCGGCGAATTTCCCGGTCCAGACGCTGCATGCCATGCAGCCTTCCCGTTCCGTCCATTTTAGGGTTGAGGGGCAGCAGCGGGTATAGGGCCTGGATAAAGACGACCATGATCATCAATCCCCCCAGAGCGACGCCTCCCAGTGTCCAACGGCGAAGAAGAACGCTTTTGTCGAGTCGCTCCGACAGGATGATGCCTGCCAGGACAAAAGCGGACAAATAGCCTTCAACAGGCCAGTTGGCTTCCACCTTGGCCTTCAAACTCGAATAGGCAAAAAACAGGAGAACCGGGTAGGATGTCAACCACAAAAAAAGGATCGGAATTTCTTTTTTGATAAATGCCCTTGAAAAAGAAACGACACCCACCCATAAAAGGAGAAGGTAGATCCCGGGAGTGAGAACTAGAATCTGGCCTCCGAGATAATCGAGGAACGTCGCGACCGGTGTTCCCTGGTGGGCCTGCATCCCGTGATGCCACTGGAAACGGAAGGAAACCCACTGGTGTGCCCGGTTCCAGAGAATATCCGGCAGAAAAATCAGAAACGCGAGAAACAGGGAAAGCCAGAGGACGGGTCTTTTGAGCCACTGTCTGTGTTCATCGGAGAGTAGCAGAAAAAGGAAAATCAGGGGCGCCAGAAGGACCATCGGATATTTCGACAGCAACCCCAGACCAAAAAAAAGGCCTGAAAGAAGGATGAATCCCTTTTTGTTCTCCGTGATTCCCCGGATGAAAGCCCAGAGGGTCAATGCATAAAGGACGACCTGGGGAGTGTCGGGGGTCATCAGGAATCCACCGGCCGCAAAAAGGATATTGCCGTTCAGGAGGACAACAGCCCAGAAGCCTGCCCAGCGATCGCGGGAAAGTGACTTGGCCAATTGGTACAAAATCAAGGAGAGAATCAGACCCGACAGGATCGGAAGGATCCGGATGGCCAGCCGATTGACCCCGAAAAGATGCGTCGTCACCCATAATATCCAGGCGGTCAGGGGAGGATGGTCAAAGTAGCCTGCCGCAGGATGGAGGGACCAAGTCCAGTAATAGGCTTCGTCCGCAACCAGTCCTGTACCGAAAGCCAGGATGAGATGGATAAGCGTAGAAATCAGGGTGACGGTGAAGGCGAGATTTCCCGCCTGCCGCCTCCATAGGCCGTTCAAAGGGCAGATCCCGTTCGGCCAGTATCCAGGGTCCGATAGGTTTTCCGGAACAGGATCATCTTTCCCAGGCTGTCCCGGAGAATTTTGCCGTTCAAAGTCGAGGCCCCCAGGACTCTCTCCCGGAAGGTGATCGGAACCTCTGCGATGCGAGCCCCCTTCCTGAACATGATGTACAGAATCTCCTGAAGGACGGAAGGGCCCTGACTGACGAGATGGTCCCAGGGAACCTGCTGCAGTATTTCCCGTCTGAAGATCCGGTATCCCGAGGTAATATCCCGGAGAGGGATACCAAGAACAAAATGGATATACCGATTGGCCAGACGGGTGATGAGCCTCCGTGAAAATGGCCGTCCTTCCTCCTGCCCGCCCGGAACAAGCCTTGAACCGATGACACCGTCGAACCCCCGGATTTTTTCATATATTTCCGGAAGGTCTTCCGGGGCGTGGGAACCGTCGGCGTCCATCTCCCCGATTATAGGCACCCCCATTTCGAGTCCTTTTTTGAATCCGGCGATCCCCGCCTTCCCCCTTCCCCTGTCCGACTGTCGATGAAGAAGGTAGACATGGGACTGGCAGGTTTTCTGGTACTCCTCGACCGCGGCCCATGTCCTGTCGGGGGAGTGGTCGTCCACCACCAGGACCCCCCAGGAGGGGGACAACGCCAGGATCCGCTCGATGATTCCGATGATGTTTTCCGATTCGTTGTAGGTCGGAATGATCATCAGAAGCTCCAGCGGAACTTCCGGGGGGTTGAGTGGGCCGGCAAATGTGGATTTGGCCGGGGAAGTTGCGCATCCTGTCTGGGACAAACGAACCTCTCAGGCTATCGGCCGTTTTGCCAGTTGAAGCTGGCGGCGGACGGCATTCATGACGGTATCGTGCTGGATCAGCTCCATGCAGGATGGATGGATGTCGCAGGACCTGCGGTAACAGGGGGAGCATTCGATCGGTGTGACCACCTTTTCACCCCGTCCGAACATCTCGATTTCATGGGGTTGGGTGGATCCGAAAATAGCCACGACTCGGGACTTTACGGCAAGACCGACGTGCATGCCCAGCGTGTCTCCGGTGACAATGACGGAGCAATTTTCTGTCAGCGCGGCAAAGACGCCCAGCGAATGCTGGGTTCCCACATCCTTGACGTAGGGGCTTCCCAGCCGCCTGTGAAGCTCCGAGACACGCTTCGACTCCCTGTCTCCACCCAGAAGAACGACGGGAATTTCTGCCTTCCCCAACGCGCGGATCAGGTCGAGATATCCGAAAAAAGTCCAGTCCTTGTTGACAAAAACACCTCCGGCGCCGGAATTGATACCCACGATCGGTTGATCGGGATCCAGTCCATGCTGGCGAAAGATTCGACGAGCTTCTTCCCGGTCTTTTTCCGAAATGTCCAGATGGTAATCGTCCAAAGCGGAATCATAGGGAATTCTCACCGCCTCGGCAAGCAGATCCGGATACGTTCTGCGGTTGACATGGAACTTCAGATGATTGTCCAGTCCCAGTCGGAAGTAATAGGCCATTTCCTTGTTCAACGGAAAGACCGCCCCCCTTTCATCGACCCCCATTCCCCTTTTTTCAGGGGCTTTGACCAGCATCGCCATGGCTGCAACTTCCGGCTCCTTGTCGAGCGAAAGGACCAGGTCAAAACTTTCAACAGAGAGTCTGGCCATCGTTTCAGCTGAGACGGGCCAGATGCGGTCCACCAGTGAGCGGGGAACGAGAGGAATGGCGGAAGAGGCCGTGATCCAGGTGATATGGCATTGCTGAAAGGTCCGACGGATTCCCCCCAGAAGAATTGTTGTCCGCAATACATCCCCGAGGGCACCGGTTTTCAGGATCAGGATTCGGATTCCCTGAGGAGAGTAGTGGGGACATTCCGGGCAATCTCTCTGGAAGAGGCATGGACGGTCGCCGATGTAATAACGGCAGTCCAGCGCGACCGGAAAAGAGGGGAGGCCGTTTGTTTTCTGAAAATCCACCAGTTTTTCCGGAGGGGGACCGTCCGGAAAGAAGACCGGTTCCTGGGTCATGGGATCTGTGCTCCTTTCGTCCAGGGTAGGCGTTCAAGATGAATCAGACGGTAGACATAAAATATCCGGGCCAGACGCCCGTTCCGGTAGATCGGATAAGGTGTTTCGGGAATAATGTTCCGAAAGGTTCCCGGAGGGTAAAGTTTTCTGGGATCGGTGGGGTATTTGTCGGTCGAGATAAAAATACCATTCGTCCCCAAAAAATGGGAGGGGGAGGTCCAGTAATCAAATTGTGTGGGCTCAGGTGTGAGACAAAGCGTCTTTTCCGGCGCGTGGAGGTAAAAAGCCAGTTCGTCGGAGGTATTGAAATGGTCGGAATCGAAAAAGGCCCACCGGGTTTTGTCCGTGTCCCCCTCTTCGCTCAGGTGGTGCGCCAGCCGTTTGTATCCGAAAAGGTCATTGGTGATATCCACCCACGGTGGGACAGGACGCGATTCGGTGTGGATGAACGGGTAGGAGGCGTTGACTCTGATTGCATGCGGAAAGGATGCGGGCAGCACTAAAACGTCATTCGTCACCTGCAACAGAACAAGAACAGTCATTGCAAAACCCAATCCTGCGCCTGCGCGTACCCATTTCTGAAAAGTTTCCGAAGACCGATGATAAGTGTAGCCCAGAACGAGCAAGCCTGACATATATCCGAGAGCCGGCCAGTGCGGAAGGATCGGATGGACGAGACCGATCAGGTTGAAAAAAACGAGAGGTCCTGCCGCAAACCATAAAACGACGATCCACGATAGTCTTTCCGGAGATTCTCCCATTTTTTTCGTCAGACGGGTGAGGGAAAACAGGCTAATGATGATCAGAACCCAGAGAATCGGGGATATGTATCCGATTTGCCCCAGCACCATCTGGTAAAACGCCACCCATTTGAAAGCGAATGGCCCCAGGCCGTGGCGTGCCTGGAACAGGAAGGACGCTTCCCCATGCATCCAGTTCCAGTAGAAGAGGGGCCAGGCGAACGCGAATCCCAAGGCAAGCCCTGCCCACGGCCAGGGTTCTCTCAGGAAGGGCCTCAGGGTCTTCTGGCTCGCCATGATTCCCAGGGTGATGGCCGGAAGGAGTATCCCGTTGTATTTTGAGAGAAGAGCCAGCCCGAAAATCAGCCCCAGGAGGCTCCATATACCCAGCTTTGAAACCCATGTTGCACGGGGAAATATGCGAATTCCATTGAGCAATACCAGAAGATAAAGCAGCCAGAAGACGGAGAGCGGATCGTCCGGCAACATCAGGGTCGCACCCAAAAGGCCAAAGAGCGGCACCGCGTTCAGAAGGAGCAGAACCGTTAAGACAAACTTCCCGTCCGGAAGAAGTCTCCATGCGATCATTGCCAGCAGAATGGAAGACAAAAGGAAAAGGACGGGTGCAAAAAAACGGACACCCAGTTCCGTCTGCCCCCACCACTCCATTCCCTTTGAAACCAGAAGACCGATCATGAGCGGGTGGTCAAAAAAACTGAAATCAGGATGGACCGCATACATGTAGTAATGGGCTTCGTCATTGTCCAGATCAAATCGTCCAATCAGCAAAAACCGCAGGAGGGTGGGAACCACCATTAGCAGTATGACCCCGAATACTCCCGACAGGGAATATGCGCTCTTGGTTTTAAGATCCGTTTGGGCAACCGGCACAGAACTTCTTTTCAAAGAATCTCCCTGAACATCGGGAGGCATCCAGCGCCCCTCACAATAGCCATCCCAACAACGGTACCGATGATCGCCCCTCCCAGTACATCAAACGGATAATGAACGCCGATATAGACACGGGAGACACCCACCATCAGCGCAAAAGTATAGGCCCAGGGGGCGGCTTTCGGATAGATGATTGCCACCACTGTGGCTTCGGAAAAAATGTTGACCGCGTGAGAAGACGGAAAAGACCATGAATCGGAACAACCGGCCAGCAGGTGGGGCGCATGGACAAGGTGGCAAGGTCTTTCTCTTTGAAAAATGGCTTTCAGAACCCGGCTGGCGAGAGGATCGGTAATCGCGATGCTCAGTGCCGCGCAAAGAAGCAGGAACCGCCCTTTTTTCCCGAAACGGGTCCAGAGAAAAACGGCTGCGACCGCCACGGCCAGGAAAAAATTTTGGGGATTCGTGACATAAAGCATGACAGAGTTGAGCCAAGAAGGGTGAGGAGAAAAGACAACAGCACGATAGAGGGAAAAATCGAGTGTTTGCAGAAATGTGTCCAATGGGTGATTGTTTCCTATGGCTTGAGTCGGCTATTTCTTGCCGAATCCAGCTCTTCCCTGAGGTCCGATATAATTTTCTCGAGGCTTTCAATCCGTTCCAGAAAAGGATCCGGCATGTCCTGATGGTTTAAAAATGTTTCCGGATACCCTTGTTCCTTTGTCCGGACGACCCTCCCGGGGATACCGACAACGGTGCAGTGGGCCGGAATGGACTGCAGGACGACGGCGTTCGATCCGACCCGGACGCCTTCTCCGATCCGGATATTGCCAAGGATTTTGGCGCCGGCTCCCACCAGGACGTGATTGCCCAGGGTCGGATGACGTTTCTGACCCCGATCCTTGCCGTTTCCACCCAGACTCACCCCCTGAAACAGTGTCACGTCTTCACCGATTTCGGTCGTCTCCCCGATCACCACGCCCATTCCGTGGTCGATAAAAAATCCCGGACCGATTCGGGCGCCAGGGTGGATCTCGATCCCCGTCAGAAATCGGGAAAATGATGAAATCAGCCGTGCGGGAAGCTTGAGCCCATTGGAATAAAGGCTATGCGCCATCCGGTGGAGGAAGATCGCGTGGAAACCCGGATATGTGAGAAGAACCTCCAGACGCGATCGGGAAGCGGGATCCCGATCGAAGATCGCCTTGAAATCTCTCGCAAGACTGGACCAAAAGGGAATCGGTCCCTTTCTGTTTCCAATGGAATAATGGGTTTCGGGTTGGTTCACGTCAGGTTCCGCTACCTTCGCTTGAAGGGATGACAGTCGCCACGGCCATTGCCATCAGGCCTTCTTCCCGACCGGTAAATCCCAGTTTTTCGCTTGTGGTGGCCTTGATGCTCACATCTACGGGCGCAATGCCGAGAATGCGGGAGAGCACCTCCTGCATTTTACCCGCATATGGGGAGATTTTCGGTCGCTCCGCCACGATTGTCAAATCCACCTGATGGGGAAGATACCCTTTTTTACGGAGAAGGACGACGATTTCCTCGAGAAAGTAACGGCTGTTTTTTCCCCTGTAACGTTCGTCGGAGGGGGGGAAATGCCGTCCGATATCCCCCTCGCCCACAGCCCCCAGAAGGGCATCGCAAAGGGCATGAATAACCGCGTCCGCATCCGAATGTCCGGCGAGTCCCCGAGAATGGGGGATCTGCACGCCACCCAGCCAGAGTTCACGACCTTCTTCGAAGGGGTGGACATCGATTCCTTGACCGATTCTGGGCCAACCCCTGCGGGAATTCCGTTCTTCCGGACGTTCCTTTTCCATCAATCCGTTCCTTTTCCTGATTGCGATCCACTCTTCAGCCCAGGTGAGATCGGCGGGCGTCGTGATTTTTCGGTTACCCTCTTCCCCCATCACAATGTGGACAGAAAAACCTGCCCATATGAGCAGGCTGGCCTCATCCGTGAAGTCCGGGCCACCCGTCTTTTCCGCCTGGTCCAGGGCATTCAAAAACATGTCGACGGGGCTACCCTGCGGGGTCTGTGCCCGCATGATCTTCTCTCTTTGCATAATACCGGACAGGACCGTCTCTTCGGACTCTCCGTCCTTCTCCCAAAGGGTGTCGCTGACAGGAATACCGACGCCGAATGCCTTTCCTTCCTGAAGGGCTTCTACGGAGCGATCCAAAACCGGACGGGACAAAAAGGGTCTCGCCGCATCGTGGACCATGACCCCGAGAATGTCCGGAAAATCACTCAATAGGCGTACGCCTTTGGCTACGGTGTCCTGACGTCTGACCCCTCCTTCAAAAATCCGGACTTTTTCCAGGACGGCCGGAGAGGGGTAAAATTGCCGGACCAGGTCCGCGGTCTTTTCGATGAACTCCGCGGGGACTCCCAAAACAATCACGCCGATGGCCGGATGTTCGAGAAAAGACTGAAGAGCATGAAGAAAAAGAGGCTTTCCCGCCAGGAGAATGAATTGCTTGGGGAGATCCGCTCCCATTCGCCTTCCCCGACCACCGGCCGCCATCACGACTGCAACGGTCTTTCCGGTTTTCATCTTTCCTGGCCTTCACTTCCGGACGCTTCACCTGCCCTTTCTCGAAGAGGATCCCCCTCCTCTTTCAGTTTCCCGAAAATCATCCGTCCGGCGGAGGTCTGGAGGACAGAGGTCACCACGACATCAACATTTTTCCCGATGGACTTCCGGGAGTTATCCACTACGATCATCGTCCCGTCATCCAGGTAGGCGATCGCCTGACCATGTTCCTTGCCTTCCTTGACAAGGTAAATCCGCATCGTTTCGCCGGGAAGAACGACGGGTTTAACGGCGTTGGCCAGATCGTTGATGTTTAATACCCTGACGCCCTGCAACTCAGCCACCTTGTTGAGATTCAGGTCGTTGGTAATGATGCTGGCCTTCATGCGGCGGGCCAGCGCGACCAGCTTGGCGTCCACGTCCTTGATATGCGGAAAGTCCTCATCCGTGATATGAACCTTGATCTGTGACATCGTCCGCATGCGCTGAAGGACGTCGAGACCTCTCCGCCCCCGTGCCCTTTTCATGCTGTCCGGGGAATCCGCGATATACTGGAGCTCCAGGATGACAAACTGGGGGAGATAAAAAATCCCTTCCAGAAAACCGGTGGAGCAGATATCCGCGATCCTTCCGTCGATGATCACGCTGGTGTCCAGTATCTTGGGGGGAATCGCCCGGTAGCCTTCCAGCCAGAAGGACAGGATGGAACCGGCGTGCTGAAACTCCCTTCCCGCCCGGATACCGGTGATCATCCCGAAATACCCCATGATCAGGCCGACAAAAATATCCATCGGAGCTGTCTGCTCGCGGGTCATGTGAAACAGGGTGCCGGTGGAGTAAGTCAAAAGGCCGCCGGCAATCAGACCACCGTAAAGTCCGACGAGGCCACCCAGGACGATACGCAAGGAAAATCGCCCAAACAGATACTGGACGAGGATGGCAAAGCCGCCCACGGCCATCCCGATCCCGAGGCCCACCGGCCACGGCTGGCCCCGGATGATCGTAAAGACATAGATCCCTGCGACAGCCGTAATGACAAGAAACAAAAGCTGGGTGATCATCGACCGGTTCATTTCAGGCTCCTTAACGGCTCTCTGTCACCATCAGCGTTCACCGGGATTTTGCTTCCGGTTTGCTCCCTCCCCCCTCCCTCCTCCATTCCTGAAAGGCGGATCAGGGGGGAGAGCGTCAGCGCCATGGCCAGCATCAGCATCAGGGACGTGGATCCCCCCCACATCGGGTGGGAAATTCCGCATACCAGCAACAGGGTCAGGACCCCTCCGCACAGGGCGCTGTGGCTTTTCTGAAGATCACCCGTCCGGATTCCTGCGGCGATCGTACGGACCCAGACTAAAACCCAGAACAGGAAGGCGGTCACCCCCATCGCTCCGTATTCGCCGAGGAGGTTGAAAAACACGTTGTGTCCGTGGGAGGCATAGTCGGGAAGATGATAGAGAGCATGAATGTTGGCCATATGGAAATTGTTTGGACCGACTCCCAGAAAAGGATGAGCTTTCCACATCCGGATGGCCCCCTCCCAGGTCGGAAAACGGCTGGTAAAGGAGTCATCCGCCGTCGGACGCAGAATCGAGAGGACTTCCCATCGCATGATCGGGTTCAGAACCGCGGCAATTCCGGCCAGAACAAGAAACCCCATGACCCAGAGCAGCGTTTTCCAGGACTTCGTCAGAACAATCATGATGAGAAAAGACAACGGAACGCCGACCAGAAATGACCGGCTCCGGGTCAGGAAAAGGAAAAGAAACAGGATTGGCAGGGCATACAGGAACAGCCCATGCTGCCGATTCCCTTCTGTTAGCTTCTCCTGTTCGTCCAGGTGGAAAAAAAACAGGAGAATGATCAGTAGACCCAGAAACTGGGCGGTCGAGTTTTTGTCCCCCAGGTTCATGATGCCCAGAAAGGGACGGTGTTCGTAAAACATTCTCCAGAGTCCGACGGAGGCCCCGGAAAGGGTTCCCGCCAGAAGGCCGCCCGCAATCCATGTCCGTGTTTTTCCGTGGAGACTCCAGCGGGACAGGACGGCCGCAAAAAACACGAGACACATCAGATTTTCCCAATCCCCCCAGAATCCCCTGAGCCCTTCAAACACGTTGATCGAATTGAGGCCCGAGGCGAGAGATACCATGGCAAACAGTATGATGGGCCAGAACAGTCGAACAAAGGTTTCCCCATATCGCCTCCCCTCACCCGTCCCCCATACAAGAAGGACAGACAGGAGAAAACCGGTTGTCAGGGAAATCTCCTTCAGGGCTTCCGAAAACGGAAGATTGAAGAGGCAGATGATAAACATTCCGGACTGGGCGAGGCCGATCCGCCGGAGCCATTCCCCGGAAAGACGGAAGGATGGGGCTGCGGGAGAGAGAGGTAACCCCGACAAGGAAGACTTCAGCCGGTCGGGAGAAAAAAAAAGCATTTTGGTTCCTTGCGTCATGTTCAGATAAAACGGTTATGTTATAAGGAAAGCAGGCATCGGATGATTCCGACAGCAAGGCCTTCAGAACATTCCTGAAAATCGCTCCCCTGCATCATAGCCTATCCGGTAGATCCGGTCCAGATTGGCGCGATCCGTCAGTGAAAAGCGCCCGGCAGAAATCCCCACGTACCAGTCTGCGCTGGAGGCCTCCAGACGCAGGGTCCAGGACAATCCCATCGACAGGAAACGCAAAGGGTGCGTCAGGATATTCCAGCCCGCCATGCGGACAGCAGAGGAGGTTGGAGAGACCTCCAGCCAAGCATCGATTCCTTTTTGACCCTGTCGGTCTTCGACGTCATTGACGTTGACGGCAACCAGCGGATGTTCCGGCCAACGTTGTTTGGCGGCCAGAACAGGCAGAATGGACAAAACACCGCCATCGACATAATCGTTTGAGCCAATTCTGACGGGCTTGAAAAAAGGGGGCAATGCCGACGAAGCGGCCACAGCCCGTATCACGATACCTTCGGAAAGGAGAGCGAGATTTCCGCTCTGGAGGGAAACCGCCGCGACCGCCAAAGGACCGGAAAGCTCCGAGAAATCTGTTTCATGCCCGATCATTTCGCCCAGCAGACGGGACGTCCGGAGAGGATCCAGTAACCCGCTCCGTCCAGGAGAAAGTCGAAACATTTCCCGCAGTTTCAGGCTTTGAAGTCGTTTCCTGGCCTCTTCTATGCTACACTTCGGTGATTGATAGACTGCGCCTGCGATAGCGCCAGCGCTGGTCGCCACAATGGCCTTCACCGGAAGGTTTCGTTCCCGACAGGCCGCCAGAAAACCCAGATGGCCGACACCCCGGACGACACCTCCCGACAGGATCAGGATGAACCCGCTTTTGATCTTTTCGGGAAAAACGGGAAAACTCTCAAGTCGTCCGGTTGAATTCCTTATCCTGTCGGCGGATCCCGGAGACAGGTTCATGCGCGAACTTTCGACAAACACTCTTTTTCAGACAAATATCCCTCCAGACCGGATCGTCAACCCATGACCGACAAAACAGACATCGCAAACCTCGATAAAAAGTGGATTCTCCACCCCTTTACCCCGATCGCCGAATGGGAACAGGATACACCTGTCGTTATTGTAAGAGGAGAAGGAAGCCGTATCGTCGATGATCGTGGAAACAGCTATCTCGACGGGACCTCCTCCCTCTGGGTCAACCTGCTGGGCCACAGGCAACCTGAAATCGACCGGGCCATCAGGAAACAACTGGATCGGATCGCCCACACCACCTTTCTTGGCTTGACCCACGAGGGGGCCGTCCTGCTTGCGGAAGAGCTGGCCCATCATGCACCCAAGGGGCTTGACCGCGTCTTCTACTCCGACAACGGTTCGACAGCGGTTGAAATCGCCCTCAAGCTTTCATGGCTTTTGAGACGGAAGGACCATCCGGGAGCCTCCCGCTTTTTTTCGCTCGACCGGGCCTACCATGGAGACACTTTGGGTGCAGTCGGCGTGGGGGGTATTGAGCGCTTTCACTCTCCCTTCCTTCCTCTGGCCAAAGAGTCCCTGAAGGCCCCAGCCCCCGACTGCTTCCGATGTCCCCTGGGACTCATCCGGGAACGGTGTTCCATCGACTGTGCCGACGTGGCCATTTCGGCCATCCGGCAACATGCGCCGGATCTCGCAGGGGTCATTCTTGAACCCCGTCTCCAGGCGGCTGGCGGCATGATCGTCTGGCCGGAAGGATACCTGTCCCGTGTGGCTGAGGCTGTCCAAGGCCTGGAGATTCCCCTCATTCTCGATGAAGTTGCGACGGGATTCGGCAGAACAGGGGCCTTTTTCGCCTGCCAGCTGGAAAATGTCACACCGGACTTCCTTTGCGTCGGGAAAGGGCTGACTGGAGGATATCTTCCCCTGGCCGCGACCCTTTTTTCCGACCATACCTACCATCGTCTCCGGGAAGATCCAGGAATCATCTATCATGGCCACAGTTATACCGCCAATCCTCTCGCGGTCGCGGCGGCGAGGGCGACCCTTCGCGCGCTTTCCGACGGAGAGTATATCCCGGCGATCGTCCGAAAACGAAATATCTTTTCCCGAATGGAACGGCAGTTGAAAGCACTTCCCCAGATCGACAACGTCCGGTCGATCGGCCTTGTCTTTGCCTTTGATATCTTCCCTGATCCGGGCCGAAAAATACCCGCAGAGAGAAACCTGATGACATTGATTGAAAAACAGGCCCAATCGAGGGGCCTGATCATCAGGCCCCTCCGGAACACTCTATATCTGATCCCCCCGCTTTCGGTGTCTGACAACGAACTTTCGGATATGGGAGATATACTCCTCGCATCAGTCCGGAAGGCATTCCGGAGCGGATAGGTAATGGCCAGGATGATCGCAAAATGGCCCGGACTTCAGATATAATAAAAAATCCCGGCCAGCTTCCGGCTCTGACAATCACCCTTACACGGACATTTCATTCACCAGAGGACACCCCCTGATGGTATTACCGGCTCAACCCAAAATGACCATTTTCCGGATCACTCGAACTGTGATCCTGTCTGCCGTTCTGCTTCCGGCTTTTTTGCTTTTTCCGTCACACGCATATTCCCGGACCTCTCCGGCTGTCGACCTGACCCACGGACTTCGCTGGAGCGTCCGGATCCAGACGGAGCAATCAGGAAAAGCTTCGCAATCCCACGTTCTGACCTATTCGGCCACTCCCTCGGCGCTAAGGATCGACCAGCCTGACAACAAAGGGGTGGACCTCATTCTCTGGCGTCTTGATCTGGGAAAGGTCTACGCCGTAGATACCCGAACCCGGACCTATCAGGTCCAGTCGATCAAGAAGATTTTGTCCTATCAGGGTTTCTCCGATCTTATCGGACAGCACGCGGGGAGCAATCCGGGGGATGTCCACACGGTGGGGGTCAAGACAGAAACGGTTGCGGGATACACCTGCACTCCCGAAACCTATCGGCATCAGTTTCGCGGAACCGTGGTCGGGATGATCAACGGAGACCAGAAAACCGTGGTATGCGCATCCTCTGCGGTCAAGGGGTTCAGTGCCCTGAAATCCTTCCGGGAAAACCTTTTGGCCATGGGCGGGTCCAAAATGAAATCCGGGATGAAAAGCCAGAATCCCGCCCCGGCGTTTTACCTGTCCATTACCCGTGTCACCCATTACAAGACCGGATTCATTATCCGGATCCTGAACTCCATCGGGCTCTATGACCAGTCCAAGGTTCCCGCCTATCAGAAAGAAAGCTCTTCCGTGCTGACCGTGTCGGAAGAGTCCTTTCCCCCTGCCACCTTTTCCCTCTCTCCGGATTACCGGAAAGCGATCGTCCTGCCCCGGACCGGAGGCGCCCCCTGACCCTTTCCGGACAAGAGGGAATCCCGCCTTTCCGGCCCCGGAATCCGGCTTTTTTTCACAACACGTCTTCTGGCCCTTTCTATCGGAGGCTCCGTCACCGATGGTGGAAAAAATGGTTTCATCACAAATTCCCGAAAGGGTTTTACTGCCCTGTGTCCCACCCCGCCGAATGGGCTGAGTCCTTACGGAAGATCCGGATTCAAAAACCGGATGCGCTCTTCGTCGGCGGCGGGGACGGCACAGTCCACCACCTTCTCCAGATGGATTTCCCGGAGGATTTGCCGCTTGTCCCGATTCCGCTGGGATCCGCCAATGTTCTTTCCTACCACCTCCAGGGGAAAAGGATTCCCTCCTTCCTTTACAGAGATGAACCTCTTTTTCCTGTCACGGTCCGGCTGGGAGAATGGAACGACGGGTTATTTCTCCTCATGGCGGGAGCGGGGTTCGACGGACGGGCGGTGAAAAAGATCCGTGCGTCCGTCAAATACTACCTGGGGCAAGCGGGTTATCTCATTGCCGCCTTGTCGGCAATGAGTGATTGGTCCGGGTCCCCCTTTCGTATTGTCCTACACATTGAGGGGCGGGAAGCCGAGGAATACCGGACGCTCTGGTGCGTTGTCCGACGGATGCCGGTGTATTTTCCGCCTTTCCCGCCTGAACCGTCATGGGAAAAAGGTAGGAACAACCTGCGGGTGGACGTTTTTACCGGAACCACGCGAAAGGACTTTCTGATCTATCTTCTGGGGGTGGCTTCGGGGGTCAGGGGAATGTCCTGGTACCGGATTTCCCGGTGGGCAACGCGGGTTGAAATATCCGGGGAGATCCCCGGCCAGATGGATGGGGAGCCTGTCCTTTACAAAGACGCCACACTTTCATTGTCCTCCCGGAGAATCACGCTCCTGTTTTCCGCGAAAGGCCTGAAACGTTTTGGCCGGTTCTGGGGTGGGCGTTCCCCATCTCCCACGCACAATTGAGAACGCTCAGGGATCTTCGAATCCGTCCAGCCGGATGAGCTGATCCGGATTTTGAGCGGGAGGTCTCTGGTCAACCATGTCCGGCAGGTACATCGGTGCCCTTCTGACCCAGTCGATCATGAAATCGATCGCCTCGGTCACATCCTCCCGTGTCAGATCCGGGTAGCATTCTGTGACGATCCGGTCGATGGTGTACCCTTTTTTGAAGAGTTCAAGAAAGACCGAAACGGAAATATGCGTTCCCTCCAGACAGGGCTGCCCTTTCGCTATGCGGGGATTCATTCTGATCTGCCGACTCATGGTGCCTCCTTATCCTGCATGTTCTTCGGAGGATGGAGCGGCATCCGGAACGGATCGGCCCTCCCTCCGATGATTCGGTAAGGATTATCGTGACTTTTCCGGAGGCCTGAACGCAAGTGTTCCAATTCGGACCCATAGAGGGACAACGTTTTTTCGACCGTCTGATCCAGTGTAAAGCTGTTTCGTCCGGCAAAAATCTGCGGGGTTACGCCGTTTTTTTTCTCCAGAACGGCAAGGACGGTTCGGGAAAAGGCCCGGACATCGAAGGGTTTCACGAGATAGCCGCCTGACATCCGGTTGAATATTTCCGGAATGCCCCCGATCCGAAAGGCCACAACGGGAACCCCGTTCTGAAGGGCTTCAATGATCACCAACCCCAAAGCCTCCCGGAAAGAAGGGTGGAGCAGGACATCGGCCACCTGGAAATAGGGCAAGGGGTTCTCCCGGCCTACAAAAAAAATCTGTTTTTCACTCCGTTCCGGAAACATCCGTTGTGACCGGGCCATGATTTCGTCCTTCAGGGGCCCATCCCCCAGAAACACGACCACGATCTCCGGTCGTTCCCTGAAAATTGTTTTCAGAGCGTCGAGGGTCATGTGGTGCCCCTTGTCCCGCTGAAACATGCCGACCTGCAGGAGAACCGGGCCCGATTCCGGCAGCCCCAGATTTTTTCTCAGGACCTTCTTTTCCGCCCCGTCCTTCATTTCCGGAAAGCTTTCCTCCACCCCCCTGTGAATGGTCACGACATGCCAGAAGGGGATCCCTTTTTCGATAAAAAACAGCCGAAGGGCGTCGCTCACAACCACCAGCCGGTCACACATCCGTCGGAAAGGAAAAAGATTCCGGGGAGGATTCATCAGATGACGCTGGCGGATGACGAGAGGACGGCGGGAGCCGAGGGAAAAGGCCGCAAGGGGGCCCAGAAAACTGTCGATATAACTCGTCGTCACCAGCACATCGATTGCGTGATTCTTTAAAAATGTCCGGATTCGGACAAACGAATCCATGTCAAAGTTATTCCGAAACGGCAGGGAAAGGACGGGTACTTTTGAACGGGCATATTCTTCAAGCGGGCTGTGTGGTCTCACCCCCAGAACGTATTCATGCCCTTTTGCCAAAAAACACCCGGCCTCGGCGACATGATCGCGCTCCTGCCCACCAAATCCTGTCGAACAATCCAGATGCAAAATCTTCATGGATTTCTTCGTGCCGAGAAAATTCTCATCCTGCTCCTCACAGTCCCATCCTGGCCGCCAGGGCGTAGGCGGAAAACCTGACCGGGGACATTCGGCCCGATACCGGGCGGCAAGGAAGCATAAACGGATCATACATACGGCCGATTCGATTCCTCCGGACACTTCTTGCACTCGTATATCCGGCTTCCCTGACCCAATCGACACTTTCCGGAGACAGGGATCCGTACGGGTAACAAAACGCCGTGACCGGTCGACCCAGAATATCTTCGAGCTCCGTACGGCTGTCGAAGATTTCTCGTCGAACCCGCAAGGGGTCTTCACGGCTGGTGCGACCCAAATCGCAATGGGAGCGGGTATGGGATCCGATCTCGAATCCCCTCCCGGACAGTTCGCGGATTTCCTCGGTGGCCATCAGGGGAATCCCTTTCCAGAGCGGGTCGTCCGTCCAGGCGGAAAGTGATCCCAGACATGCGGAAAGGCAAAAAATCGTCGCCCGGAAACCCAGATCTTCCAGAATCGGGGCGGCATATTCGAAGTTGTCCAGATAACCGTCGTCGAAGGTCAGAATGCAGGTTTTCTGGGGATCGGAGCCATTCAGCCCATCTGCCACAGTCACTCCTTTGATCTCCAGTTTTTTCAGAAAGCGCATCTGCCGTTCAAACATCTCCGGCGTGACGCCGACATGGGGTGAAATGTCTGGCGCTACACGATGATAATAAAGAATGGAAGGGATGACACGTCCATCCTCAAGGCGGATCATCAACAGCCCTCCGAAAATTCCCCGGGGGCCGGGATCCTTGAAATGGCCTCAAGAACTTCCTCAACGGACACTTGCCGAAGACAGTTCTCTTCTCCCATGGAGCAGCCGGTATGGTCACACGGGGAACAGGCCGGTGGATGGTAAAACACAACACCTCTCTCTCCGGGAATAGGGCCCCAGACCTCCGGGGAGGTGGAGCCGAAAAGGGCGATGGAAGGCGTTCCCGCACTTCGGGCCAGATGAAGGGGACCGCTGTCGTTCCCGACAAAAAGCGCTGCCTGTGCCAAAAGGGCATGCAGAAGAGGAACGGACTGCTGGAAGAACTGAGCGGAGGCTCCAGAGGGGAGCCCACTTGCCACAGACTGAAGGAGACTGGTCTCGTCAGGTGTTCCCGCCAGAATGGCTCCCCCTCCCTTCTCCTGTATCCACCACTTTGCCAGGCGGGAAAATCGGTCAGGTGGCCAGCGCTTGAACCAGTGTCGTCCTCCCGGATGAAGAACCAGCAGCGGACGGTTTTCCAGTGATCTTAAAGACAAATAGCGACGGACTTCTTCCTTGGCAGACGGATCTGGCGGTACCTGAAAGTCGGGTGGACCCTCCGGCAGCTTGAGCCCCGCCCGTCCGGGAAGAGTCATCCAGAAGGCCGACACATGTCCTGGGCCATGGTTGTAATCGAACGGGACAAAAATATCGTAGGGATCCCCGGACCTTCTGTCTTTCTCGGATGCCGCTCCGATTTTTTGGGGAGAATGAACCTGCCGGGTCGCGAATCTCGACCGGTCCGACACCGTCAGATCGATCCAGAGTTCAAATGTTCTTTTTTGCAAAAACTTTCCAAGCTCCCGCATGCTCAAGAGTTTATGAAGAAGACCGTCCCGACGGAAAGCAAAAAAGGGAATACCCAGCTGTTTTAACGGAAACTCCGTCCCTTCGTTGACGACGACAAACAGGTTTTCACGTGGACAGCCCCCCGAAATCAGCTTTTTCAATAGCGGGACCAACAGGAGAATGTCGCCCAGATAACGGGTCCGGTGGACTCCCACGCGAAAAGATGACAGATCGGAATGTTCTGGCAATGCCGACGAAAAAGACGGGGAAGTCATTCCAGAAGTCCTTCCCGCTCAAGGGCTTCCTCGACCTGATTTACGGAGATGGCTTTCATGCACTGGTTGTCTGGACAGTCCTTGACGAAGGATTGACAGGGTGAACAGGCCAGACCGGCACGTACCAGTCTTCCCCGGTAAGGTCGGTAGGAGATGTGGTCCCCCGGGCCGAAAAGTACCACCACAGGCTTTCCAACCGCTTGCGCCATATGCAGTGGACCGGAATCGTTACCAACGGCGCCCCGGGAGAAGGCGAGAATCCCTTTCAGGACGGTCAGGTCGGACTGGCGGATCCAGAGAATACGGGAATCCGGTTCCGGAAAGAGTTCTTTCAACTGTCCGAATGGCCCTGCATCAAGGGGACCTCCCAGAACGACAATTCTTGTACCCCTCTCCAGAATTCGGATCATGAGGTCCCGAAAATTCCGGATGGGCCAGTTTTTGTTGGGGAGCCCTGAGCCGGGAAAAACCGCCAGAAATCCTTTTCCGCCATCTGTCGGGAAAGTTCCCAGCAAGGCTCTGGCCTCTTCAAGATTGTGCGGGTTGATCGTCAATTCCGGAAATTCATTTTTGGGAGAAAATCCAAACCTCCCGATGAGATAAGACTCCTGGTCAAATAGCTGATTCAGACTATTGGGAATACGCCACCGGTCGGTATAGACCCATCGATCCGGGAAATGAACGTGGTCCCGGAGACCGACCCGCCGGGGGGCTCCGGATGAAAAGACGATTATTCGGGAACGTGGTCCCCGGGTGAAAAGATCGATCGCCAGATCATAACGTTCCTTTCGGAGATCCAGGAGAAATCGGAAGTAGTTGAGAAAACCCGGAATTTTTCGATTTTTTTGGCTGTTTTCCCTGGGAAGGACGACAATCCTGTCGATCAACGGCTCTTCGGCAAACAGCTTCTCCAGCGGCCGATCGAGCAGAAAATGGATCTGGGCGTCAGAACAGGTATCCCGGACTGCGCGTATGGCAGGCAGGACCAGTACCATGTCTCCCAACGCCCGAAGGCCCACAAAGAGAATTTTTTTCACCCTGAAACACGATCCTTGAGTATTTGTTCAGGCCGAAGGCATTCCGGAATAAGGAAGCGCTTCTTCGATCAACATCACCGGAATGTCTTCCTTTACCGGATACAGGAGATGACAGGTGTTGCAGGCCAGTCCTTCGGGGTTCTGTACCTGTGAGAGATCTCCCTTGCATTTGGGACAGACGAGAACCGACAGCAAAAAAGGGTCAAGGGACATGAGAGCTCCTTCTGGCGACATGAGATTCGATCTGGGACAGATAGTGCGCAACAGCTTCTGAAAATGTATCGACCCGAATAACGTTTTCTTGATCGATCAACGTTTGTGTTCCGATATAATATCCGAACACGCCGGCCGCTCGGGCCGCCTCCACATCCCGGAGGGAATCTCCCACCATCATGGCATTTTCGGGACTGATCCCGAAATAACGAATTGCCTCCGATAGGAGACCGGGCATGGGCTTACGGCATTCGCATTCCCGGTCGTACCCGGAGATCTTGCCGTCACGAAGATGAGGACAATACAGGAACAGATCGATCTTCGCACCCTCCTTTTGCAGGAGGAGATTCATATGGTCGTGTGACTGCCGGAGAAACTCTTCCGAAAAGTAGCCTCGAGCCACCCCGGACTGGTTTGTGGCGACACAGACCGGTATTTTTCGATCGTTCAGCATCCGGATGCTTTCAATGACTCCCGGAAGAAATTTTATATCCTCAATACGGGAGAGATAGGGGACATCCCGGATCAGGGTTCCGTCCCGGTCTGTGATGACCAGCCCGGAGACCTCCGACGGTTCCCGATACGCCAATTTCATTTCCTTTCCAGAGCAAATATGTCTTCCCTGATTGTGTTCCAGACACGTTCGGGTGTCAAAAGGTCCATGCACCGGTGATCGATGGGGCAATACCGCAACAAACACGGAGAACAACGCACCGGTTCCCGGAGAAGACGAATTTTTCCGGACATGGGTCCGGTCGCGACCGGATCCGTCGGGCCGAACAGGGCGACTCCCCGCATGTCTAGCGCTGCCCCCAAATGCATCATGCCCGAATCGTTCGAAATCAGGTAATGGCAAAATGACAGGAGTCCGATGCTTTCGGAAAGGGGCATTTTTCCATCCGTCGAGGCCAGACGCTGGTCGTCCACCTTGGCCATAATCTCCCTGGTGACATGCCTGTCCTGTTCTCCGGAGAAGAGAATAGCACCTGCCTGGGGTAGAGTGTCCAGAATTTTCCTGATCAGGGATACATAATAATCTGATGGCCACATCTTGGCGGACCCGTAATTCGCACCGGGATTAATGGCGATCAGCCGTCGATCCCGCAAGTGGTTCCTGTCGATAAATATTTTCGCTTTTTCCATCCTGTTTTCCGAAAGGACGAGGCGGGGGGGAAGGACAGGAAGAGGACCCAAGACAGACTCCGCCAGTTCACGGTAGTAAGTGGACTGATGAAGGTGGCGGGATTTCCAGCTTTCATAATTCAGCGCTTTGGATAATAAAAAGGAACGGCCTTCGGACGCGTATCCGATCCGGTTGGGAAATCCCTTCCTCCACAGGGTCAAGGCTGACCGGAAGGACAAGGGAAAAACCAGAGTTAGCGTTTCAGGACTTTTCGGGAATTGTTGGTTGTTTTCATATCCGAGAACCTGATCGACTACGGGAGATATGGCATAAACGTCTTTTGTCCGGTCAGGAGCCAAAACGAAAATTGTCCCGTTCGGCAATCTGTCACGAATCCCCTCCACTGCAGAGAGAGACATGACCGCATCGCCGATCCAGTTCAGTCCATAAATATAAACGGAAGATGTTCTGTTAATCTTTTTGTCTTTTCTATTTCTTTCAGGATGAACAACAACTTTAATCTCGGTCAGTTATTGGAAAAAATGCGTTGTTAAAAGATACTCGATTTCATCTTTTTTCAAAAACATCTTCTCCCCACTACCCTTCTTCAAGTAGAATGTCCGAAGGAACCACTTCCAATTCTTGTAGTCAAAAACCCGATATTTGATTGCTTGTTTGATTAAGTGTCTCGAAACGGGAATGCCATTCCCGTATCCCATAAATCCAACACCTGTTTCTCGTAACCATTGGGATCTGATTCTCCGGAAACCTGTGGGGTCAAACTCGACATCTTTTTCTTGGTTTAATTTGTTTTTCAGGACAGTGAAAAACAGATCCATCTTTTTGATAAGGTCCACCGAGGAAACCTGGGAATCCTTGACTCCTTTATATGAAATTGAAGGCATCCTCACCCGAACCAGACTTTGGGGAACTTGTACAAGTTTTCCCGCTAGATACATTTTGAAATTGAACTCGTCATCCTCGAGTAACCTTGGGTTAAATCCTTCATTAAAGCATCCAACTTTTATTGCCGTTTCTTTTTTAAAAAACCATGTAGAGGGGTGAGCATAAAACATATTTTTTAACGATAATGCGCTTATCCAGTTTTTATGCTCAAATCTTACCTGTTCCAGCATCTGGTCATTATTCCAATTGACGCGATCATAATACGACGAAAGAAGAGATACACCCTTCCCGTATTCAAGAAAGTAGTGGTATTGCACATCAATCCTTTCCGGGCTCATGATGTCATCGCCTTCCATCATGACAATAAATTGACCCAGACTTTCCTGAATCCCCCGATTGCGGGCACTCGGAGCTCCTTGCTTCGTCTCTTTAATCAATCGAATGATTTCTGGATACTTTTCCTTATACTCATTTAAAATTTTTAAGGATTCTTCATCGCAATTGTTATCTATCAAAAGAATCTCGTAATGTCCTTTATAGGTCTGCGACAAGGCTGATCCGATTGAATCATGCAAGAGATCTTTTTCTCGATAAACTGGAATTATGACTGAAATTTCAGGATGGTTCATCCATACCCCGCTTACCATAGCATTTAAGGTGAAATGATAGTTTTTAATCCTACAATTTTATTCGATTGAGTCCATATAATGCTGTAAATTCCGATGGTCAAGAATTGAAAAAAGCCATCGATCTTCCCGAGAATAGGCGTTGCCCAAACAACCTGTTCTCAACCTGGAGGAATCGATGGCTGACTTT
>DAHWKF010000058.1 GCA_027343785.1 Leptospirillum sp.
TTGGTTATGGAATCAGGATACAGGGTTCAGACTAAAGTGTAAATATTTTATTGGGTCTATATACTAGTCATGACGGTAAAAAACAAGTACGCCAATCGTTCGAAAATTCCGGAGGCCAAATTCCGGGAGTTGATCCGGCTATTTGCCCTCAATCTGGACACCACCCAGATCGCCGTTTTGACGGGATTGACCCGCAACACGGTGAATCGGTTCTTAAAATGCCTCCGGAAACGGATCGCCCAGTACTGTGAAGAGCAATCTCCCTTGTCCGGGGAGGTCGAAGTGGACGAATCCTTCTTCGGATCCCGACGGGTCAAAGGGAAACGAGGCCGCGGAGCGTTCGGAAAAACCATCGTCTTCGGCCTGTTCAAGCGAAACGGAAAGGTCTACACCGAGATCGTTCCGAATGGCTCTAAAGACACTCTTCAAGGCATCATTCGAGGAAAGGTGCCCCTGGAGAGCGTCATCTATTCCGACGGTTGGAGAAGCTAAAATGGCCTCGTCGACGTCGGGTATGGGAAACACCTTCGGGTGGATCATGGGAAGGACCAGTTTGTTTCGGGTCCCGCCCATATCAATGGAATTGAAGGCTTCTGGGGGTTCGCCAAATCCCGGCTCACACACTTTCGAGGGATGAGTCCTTAGACCTTTTACCTTCACCTGAAGGAATGTGAATTCCGATTCAACCACAGAGATCAGGATCTCTACAAATCGATCCGGAAAAAACCTCTGTTCTAATCATGACCCTATTTTAAATCCAGGAATTTATTTGCCTTTCAAAGGCGAGGGTCGCGGGTTCGAATCCCGTTTCCCGCTCCAATATTTTCAACGCTTTCCGGTTTTCTCTCACCGCAATCGAATCCTGTTCAAATGCCCCTTAAGGTCCCTCAATCTGCATCATTCGGTTTCCTCCCCGCTGGAATTCGTAAGGAACCGTTCTGATTGCGACCCGATAACCTTCCCGTGTCAAGCATTCCATGACAGGTTCCAGATGTCGGGAAGGAACGGCTCCCAACTCGAGAAGCGGGAATACCCTGACTTCCCGGGCAACCCGGCAAAGTTCCCTGATCGACTGGAGGTGGAAATCAAGGGAAAGGTGGGGACTGTAAAGAAACAGGTAATGGGAACAAACTGCAAGTCCGAACTCTCTGGTTTGAAACGGAAGATCCGGAAGAGAACTGTCGAGATACCGTCCTTCCGCCAGCCCCCGGGGATAATCATCCAGGAACGCATCCATGGCCTGCCGGCGGATTTCTCCCAGGTGTTCCACGGAGAAAATAGAGGTCCACATAAACTCGTGGGCGTTCTTACGGGTTTCCTCAAGAACAGTCTCAAAAACCTGGCCGATTCGTTCCCGGATCCCTTTTCGGGAAAACCTGTAGAGCGGATCGATCGACACGACCTTTCCCCCCTGGGCCGTCAATCCGGCGTTAAAGCTCGCAGGACCATCCGCACATCCCAGAATCCTCTTCTCAAGATCCGAATCCGTCAGGGCGAACATCTTTTGATATTCCGAAAAGGATCGTCCCCAGGGCACGACTTCGTTTAACGTAAATGCCATATACGCTCCTGGCTGCACAAACCCCTGTCATTTTCCGAACAATCCTGTGATCAGATTTCCCGCCTGTTTCAGGGTGTTTCCCATGGACCTTGCCATGGCATTGAAATTCACGGATGCTTCGAGCCTGTCTTTCAGGGCCTCCCCCACTTTCTCCCCGAGCTTTCCTGGAGGAACGCCGCCTTCGGACTTGCCGATGTTGTGCAGCGTGATGCCGGGCAGATTCACCAAAACAGTTCGGCCGTTCATGAAAGGAGCAGTCGCCTGTACCTTTGCACCCCTGATAGACAGCTTCCCGACGATCAGTTTCTTGCCGTTTTTCTTTCCGCCCGCATTCCCGCCCGACGGCCCGGAATGTTTTGCAATATGTCTTTCGATGGCGTCGAAATTCGTCGTGCCATGACCTCTTTCGTAAATGACCTCGGGAGAATCGACGGCTATTTTTCTGATGAGGACCACAGGCTTTGTGATCGTGGAGATGTCCATACCCATCTCGATCTTGCCGACTTTCAGGGCATACGGCGACTTGAAGCCGGAAGGGTTTCCGACAACGAGGCCGCGCACGATACCCGTACCCTGTGCCGCACTGATCTCAACCGACGCCACCCGTACCCTGACCCCTGTCATCTGGCTCCCGTATTTCTCGATGGCGCTTTTCACAAGACCGTCCATGTTGTTGTGCAGCCAGAAAAGGGTGCCCGCCAGAATCAACAGGAACACAACAAGGGCGATACCCGCCTTTTTCAATTTTTTCCTCCGGACTTCTCCCCGTTCATGAACCCAACGTATCCCGTGGAGAGATTCGCCTGACCCTCCACACACCAGGCGGGTGTGTCAATACCGGGTCTTGAAGTCCTTCTTCGATGTTTTTCATGACCCCTTTCAGATCTTCGACCGCGATGCAGGGCGGGATGGGGCCGGACGGCAGAGCCGGATTTCCGGAGCTACCGAAAGCGAAGATCCGGAGACGATCCTGCGGAAAGAAGCGTCCTTCCTCCCAATGAAGCCTTTTTTTCCCTTCTTTCTGGAGGACGGCCCTCTCTTCTGCTATTGTGATGTCAGTTTTCGTCGTGATTCCGGAGAGGGTCCCCTGCAGACCATGGCGATCCTTCCGATCACAGCCGGCGGAGGCCGGCAGGCCACCGGAAACTTCATGCGTCCTGTATGGAAACTTTGCCGGTGAAATGGGGTTGTCCCTGTTTGTGACCGATTGTCTTTCCCGGAAATTTTCTATACTTGTGAACCTCCTCTGTCAACATCTCCCTGCAGGATGCGTTCGGTACCACCTTCGAACCGAACAGTCTCCATTCCCGCAAGGAGCGGGACGCGCGGAAAAAAATGGGGCGCAGGGATTCTGGGAGACATTGACATACCCTGACGGGTAAAATCTTTCGGATGGCCACCCTCCGGGAAACGTTGCTCCCGGCAGTTCGCTGTTGGATCGCATCGGTGGCTGAAGAGGGAGGAGAATGTGATTCCGGAGGTCTCGGAGACGTTCGGGCGGATCTTCCGACGCGAACGAAGGGCACGGAAACACCTTGTGTCCCGGGATCACAAAAAGTGTCGCTTGAAACTGAAGGAAATAAAACCATGACGATATGGGTCGATGCCGATGCCTGTCCGAAACCTGTCAAGGAGATCCTCTTCCGGGTGGCTGGGCGTGACGGGATCCGGGTGATACTTGTCGCCAACCAACGGTTGCGGGTTCCATCCTCCCCTCACATCGGGTCCATCCAGGTTCCCGCGGGGTTCGACGTGGCAGATCGGGAAATTGCACGCCTGGCCGAACGGGGAGACCTGGTCATCAGCGCCGACATACCGCTGGCGGCAACCGTTGTGAACAATGGTTGCCTGGTCCTAGGGCCGCGCGGAGACATCTACGATGTCACCAACGTCCAGGAAGCCTTGACATCCAGAAACTTTATGGACGAGATCAGGGGAGCCGGAACGGAAACGGGTGGACCCCGACCCTTCACCCGAGCCGATCATGAACGTTTTTCAAACAGCCTCGCACGGATCCTCTCCGGCAAACATTCTCCGAAAGATGGAGACTGGGATTGATGTCGGCCGATCCACAACACGGGCTTTGCCGGGGGAGATCCCCGGGATTTCCTTGCATGGTCGGTTTTCCGACCGGGAGGGCAGGCCAAGGAGCCCTTTCTTGACCGGGTTTGTTTGTCGTCATTTGACGTGATCGGTGACAGCTCGATATAACGGTCACCCTTCAGGGGGCAGGAATATGAGAGAGATATGGAAAGACCAATGCGAGGCAGCTGTCCGGATCGAGGAAGACTTCGGGGTCGAAAAGGCACTGGGGTATCTGGTCGGGGAGAAATTTGCCAATTTTCTGAAAATTTCCGACCGGGACCCCGAATGGGCAGAGGAACTTCCCGCATTCATCGCCCGGATCCGGGATCTCTTCGAACCCGCGAAAATCCGGATGTTCCTCGATACCGTCGAGCATCTGGGCGCCATGGGACATGTCACGACCCGGGAAGAGTACGAAAAAATGCGTCTTTTCGGAATGATTTCCGATGACCCCGTCCAGGCAACGGAAGAGATTCTCATGGTCGAACGGATCAGAAAACTGCTCCTCGAGTGACCGGACGACATCACGGTTTCGGGAACAGATCGCTACTCCCCCCGCTCCGGATTTTCCGGAATACGGGACTCCTCCTTCACTCCGGCCGCTGCAGGCGAACCCCCAACCCGGTCGACCGGCCTCCCGCTTTTTCAACCGTCTCCCGGATGACGTTCCCGCTGCCATAGACCGTCAGTCTTTGTCGGGCCCGTGTCACGGCCGTGTAAAAAAGGGGCCTTGAAAGGAGCTGGTGAGGTTCGTTGCCCAAAAGAACAAAAACATGGTCGAACTCTGAACCCTGGCTTTTGTGGATCGTCAGGGCAAAGGCGCCTTCCCATGGCGGCATCAGGGAGGGGGAGATCTGTCTCACGGACTCCCCCCCACTTTCGGGGAAAAAAGCGTTGACGACCTTTCTGTCGATGATTTCAAGAAGTCCGACATCCCCGTTCATCAAGCCTGTTTCGTAGCTGTTTTCCGTCACGATGACCGGAAAAAACAAGGGAGCGTCCGTCGAAGCGTTTTCAAAATGTCGCCAAAGGAGACGGTTCAGGTTCTCCGTTCCCCAGACACCTTCACGATAGGGCCCCAAAAGAGCGAACATCCCGAGTTGGGTCCGGGCCTCCGCGAGTGATCCGGCCCGGACAACCGGGGTCCATCCCTCAATCAGCCGTTTTCCGACCTCCCGGACAGATCCCGTTTCGGGCTCAATCCAGACGATAGGCCCCTCCCCCCCTTTCTTGCCGGACAAAAAAGCCAGAACCTCCTCCCCTTTTCCGCACCTGATCCCTTCAGCGAGAAAGCGAAATTCCTCCCAGCGGTCCTGGCGGAAATTTGTGGTCAGGAGATGAAAGGAGCGCTGAATGTCCGGGGAGAACCGGGACATGGATTCGATCGCGTCCGCCAGATCCCCGAACACCGAACCCGGTCCCACACTGGACAACTGATTTTTATCCCCCACCAGAACAATCGATGTTTCCGGGGTCACAGACCGGAGCAGTTGGGCCATCAGGGAGAGATCCACCATCGAACATTCGTCCACCAGGATCAGGTCGTACGGGAGAGGCTGCTCCGGGCCATAGGCAAAACCTCGCCGGTTCATTCCCAGCAGCCGATGCAGCGTCTGGACCTCGATATCGGGAAGCGACATGGACTCCCTGAACCGCTGGGCCGCCTTTCCCGTCGGGGTCCCCACGACCGCCACGCGCCCCGGATGGATCTTCTTAAGCGCCGCCAGAATCCGGGAGCTCGTCCAGGTTTTCCCCGTGCCCGGCCCGCCCGTGAGCAAAAAAAGAGGTCGGGAAAGCGCCCTCTCGAGAACAGAAGCCAATCCCTGATCCCCCCGGGCTTCCCTCGCCAGAATGTCCCGCTCTTCTCCGGATATCAGGCGGTCGGGAGCCAGGAGTCTCTCCCGGACCTCCCGGACGATGAGACTTTCTTCCTGATACAGGACGAAAAAATACAGGGACCCTTCCACCAGCACAAACGGGGCGGTTTCTCCGCCAGGACGGGTGACACAGGGCAGTGCGGAAAGGATTTCCGGCCACCGGGCGTGCGGGGGGAGACTACCCATCCGGGCCGCCACCAGGGGGTGGTCGACCACCTCTCCCAGATCGATCAGGACATGACCTTCCCGACGGGCCTGGGACAATACCGCCACCAGAAGCAGGGCGAGCAGTTTCTCCGCCGGATCCGCGTTGTGGAGATACCGGTCCGTGAGGCGCACCAGACCCAGGTCGACGGAAGCCATCTCGCCATTCAGCGTCTGTTGTTCACACCATGCGACAAACGATTCGGCTGAAGTATCGGACATCGCTTTATTTCCCCTCCGGTTTCCAGAGAATCTTTCCCGACGGGCTGCCGGAAGGGTCCATTCCCCGCAAAAAAAGAAAAAGGAATCCACCGAAATCGACTTCCGCACTGCTTGCTGCCAGATGGTTCATTATCGCCCGGGAGTATATGCGCGCCTGAAGATCGTAGCGGTTGTCCCTGAGAATGTGTTCCAGAGCGTTTTTCCCATAGGTATCGCCCTCTCCGGATAACAGGTTGGTCTTGTAATCGATCAGGTACACCGTCGGTTCCACCCAAAGCACAACATCGATCACGCCCCGAAGGTGGGAGGCGCTCCCCGCCAACATACCGTCCCCCGGAAGGGCCGGCGGCGACAGGAGGAAGGTTTGCTCGAACCGGGTTTTTCCGTCGAACAACTCCACAAGAGGCCGGTCGATCCAGGGAGACAGGGGGGAGTAAAGGGCTTTTTCGACAAGCCTGACGGCGGCCCGGCCTTCTTCTTCCTTCGCCCCGTCCGACATGCCTGTCAGGGACTCCCTGATCCATTTGTCGACGATCGTCCGTCCAGGCCGGGTTCCCGTCTCACGGATGGAACGGACGACCTGTTTTCCCACCTCCTCCAGGATCCGGTGAACCCGAATCCCGAACAAACGGCCGGATGGTTCGTCCGGAACTGACAGATTCTCCGAGAAATCCCTGTCCGTTTCATCTCCGATCAGGGGATCGTCACCGTTCCAGGCATCGGAGTCTTTGCTCCGCCTGATCAGGGCGGTAAAACTGGTCACCTGACGGGCTGGGGGGATCTCCCGGTCCAGTTTTTTGCTTCCGATCCAGCCTTCCGGCAGGGACACGGAATCCGGCGTGTCTTTCCGGAATGGTCTGCCCTTCTTCCATGCGTCCTTCGGAAGGAAAACGACACCATCAACCCCTTCCAGGTGATCAGAGAACGCCTCCCGCAAAGATGAAAGCCTTTTCCGCGGGAGGGTCGTCTCCTTTGAATCCGCTATCCGGCTCTCCATCCGGAGAATGTGATGAAGCGAAAACTGGGAGACACGATTCATGGGAGTGAACAGGTAAATCCGCTCCCGGGCCCGGGTCAGCGCCACGTACAGGAGACGGATATCCTCCCCTTTGTCTGAATCCTCCTGGGTATCCTCGTCATCCCCCTCCGGATCCTTTCGACCCGCGGAGGTCCCGCCTTTGTTTTTCTGTTCCGGAAGACCGAACGGAAGAAACACGATGGGAAACTCCAGCCCCTTGCTTTTAAAGACGGTCATAATCCGGACGCCCTCTTTGTCATTTCCGCCGACCGTTTCGTCCTCTTTTTTCCTTGTCGGCGCCTGCCGTTTCATTTCGAGGAAGCTTCTCTGTTCCGGTGGCGTCGGGTGCCGGGAAACCGCTTCCTCGATCCGGGCGACGATGTTCCCGATACGCTGTCGCACGCGGGGGCGGGACAGAAGGGAAGGCCATACGGAGATCCGGAAAAAAAGATCGTCCAGCGCTGCGCTGAGCCCATGGGAATACCACAGCCGGGACGACGTCAGAAAATGACCCTGGATTCGGGATATCTCCCGGGGATCTCCGGCACACCGGGAGATGTCCCGGGCACTCCAGCCCAGAATGCTTGTGGCCAGAGCCAGGGCAACGGCCGGTATGCTGCCGGGAGACAACAGGGCATCCAGGAGGATTGCCAATTCGTCCGCCTCCTTTGTATGAAAAAGGGGGACCGGTGACGGACTGCTGCAGGGGATTCCCCTTTCCTGAAGCGGTGTGGCGATCCGTTCGGCGTGGGCGTTGATGCGGACCAGGATGGCGATGTCGGAGGGCACAAGTTTCCGTTTCCCCGTACCGTCAGTGATATAAACATCTCCCGACAGAAGCCGTTCGACCTCTTCGGCCGTTGTCCGGGCAAAGTCCTCCATCGTGTCTTTGGCCGTTTCCCCGGAATAGACAAAAAAACAGGCGCCCGCAGGATAAGCCGGATCGAAAAGGGCCGAAGAGCGCCCGGACACGGCGGTCGCCGGATCAAAACGGATCCCGTCCAGGAGAAAGGGGACGGGGTGCCGGTGGAAAAGTCGGTTGACGGCCTCGACAATCCCCGGGACAGAGCGGTAGTTTGTCGACAACGTCGCCCGACGGTTACCGGGAATGCGTTGAAATCGTTCCCGAGCATCGAGATAGGCGTTCAGGTCGGCTCCACGGAAACGGTAGATGGACTGTTTGGGATCCCCGATCCAGAAAAGGGCAGAGCCTGGCATGGAAGTCCGGTAAATCCGCTCGAAAACCTCCGCCTGATCCCGGCTTGTATCCTGGGATTCATCGACAAACGCGACCGGAAAGCGCTCCCGGAGGCGATCGGCCACCCCTTCCCGATCGAGCGCCAGGGCAACCCGGACGATCAGGTCGTCGTACGTCGCCGTCCCCTTTCTCTCCCGTTCCTCCAGATCCTGAACTTTCCGGAAGCCGGCAAGGGCCTCGAGATAAGTCCGGAGGGACCGGTCGAGAACTTCGACGGACTCAAGGGCTTTCAAGAAAATCGAAGAAACTCCGGACGACCCCGCCTCGTCCAGGAAGTGCGGAATCCGGTGATCAATCGCATCCAGTCCCAGTGCCGGAACTTCACGCCCCTCAGCCATTTCGGCCAGCCTCTCCAGAAGTTCGGAGGATCCATGGGAGAATGGGATGTTCGTTAAGGCGGCCTTGGCCTCTGACCGTAAAGCCCTGTAGTTTCGGAACGCATCCAGAACCGCTCTCTCCTTTTCCACGGGCGGGTGGTTCCTGGCCCCCGCATTCCGGATCGTCTGATGCATCGCCTGCGGTCCTTTGCCCCACAAGTTTCCGGCAAATTCCGCCAGGAGAGGATCCCTTCCATAGACCAGAGACCGCCAGAGATGCACGGATGACTCCAGGGCCAGTTCGTCGTCCTCGGGCACAAGGGAGATATCAAAAGGTGTTCCCAGGAGAAACGACATCTGCCTGAGAAGACTTTGGCAAAATGAATGGATGGTCTGGATCGGGGCCAGATCAAAGGTATCGAGAGCCGCCTTGACCAAGGCTTGCGCCTGTCCCGTATCCCCGGACCATTTTCCGAGCAACGCCCGGGTATCCGGCAGCAGCGACGCCGTCGTCCCATTCAAGAGCGCACGAAGGACTCCGTCCAGAAGTTCCCGGATCCGCTCCCGTACGTCCTGGGCGGCCGCGTTGGTAAAGGTCACAACCAGGATTTTTTCGGGAGGCACCCCCGAAAGAATCACGGAAAGATACAGGAGGGAAAGGGCCGTCGTCTTTCCGGTTCCCGCCGAAGCCTCGATATTGTGGCACCCTTCCAGCGGAAGCGTGAGATATTCCGGAACGGATTCCCCCCCGGTCCTCATGACCGACCTTCTTCCCAAGGAAGGAGGTCAAGAATCGGATTCCAGATCCGCTCCGCCAAAACGCAGAATTCCGGAATATCCACCCAACCCTCCGTCTTTCGGCGTCCGTCACCACCATAAAAGAGATACGGAAAAAAAGCCGGATGTTTCCGGGGATCTTTTCGGGCGCCATCGTCCTTTTTTCCCTTGCCCCGACCCCATGGATCGATCTCCTGCCATTTTTTACGGGCAGCCGTAAGGCAGGAGTCCCGCGGTTTTCCATCCCGTCGTTCCAGTGCATACGCCAATGACACAGAAGGGAAGAACGGAAAAACCCGCTGTCGGCTTTTCAGAAAAAACCCCAGAAACCCTCGCAGAACCGATGCCGCCTGACCGGGATCGGCCTTCCATACAAGGGGACCGGTATTCTTCCTGAACGGGGGGAACAGTTCGTTCCATCCGAAAAGAAGAGTGGAGCGGTAACCGGAAACTCCGGCCGAAAAGGCCAGATGGGCCAGGTAAACCCGGAGAAGATCGTCCGGATAGGTTTTCTGCGGATACCGGTCACACACGACATACCCCGTTTTCCGGAAAAATCTGGCGTTGCCGAACAGCCGGAAACGTCCGATCATGAAAGAAAACCGTTGATCCGCGACACTGTCTCCGGAAATTTCGGGAAACCCTTCCAGCAGATCTTCCCACCGTTCCTGACGTTCCCTCCGGAACCGATCGAGACTTATGGGTCCGAGGGGTGGCCATGGGATCAGTGCCGGATCTTCCGGCCACGTGGAAAAAAGATCGGGGAACGGGGATTGGGTCAGGACAAATGGTTCATGATCGGACAGGGGGGGCATCCCTTCAGGGATGGCCAGCCCCAGAAGCTTTCGGGCCTGGAAACGGGGAGGGTTCTGAAAAAACGACTGCAGATCCGACAGCGGAATCATCCGGCCGGGGGGATTGTGTGTCTTCGGCAGAAGTCCCGGCGGAATCAGGCGTCCCCGAAAAGGAGCAAACGGCTCCCTGGGGTCTTCTTTGCCATCCAGACGGATCTTGGCAATTTCCGCCCGGGCCCCGGAATAACTTCCGAGAACTCCGGACTGCCGGCAGAACAGGGACGGGTCAAACGGATCGGATGGAACCGAACGGTGCAGTCCTTCCGTCCCCCCGGGAGAGGCGGACTGACCCAGACTTTCCAGAAGATGCCGGACAGGGGGAGACGGCGGGCAGATCGTCTCCTCATCCTTTTTCACGCCGACATAGCTGATCCAGAGAGACGAACGGGCGGACAGGAGTGTTTCCAGAAAAAGATGGAGATCGTCCTCCCGGACCGACCGGTCGAGAGGCCGGGGATCCTGCCGGAGAAAGTCGAAACTCTGGGAAGGATCGTTGCGGGGGAACTCCCCCTCGCCCATTCCAAGAAGACACACGATGCGAAACGGAATGGAGCGAAGGGGAACCATGCGCCCGAAGATGATGCCGCCGGAAAAAAATCGGTCATGCCAGGGTTTCTGGGAAAATCTCCTCTTCAGGATTTCAACGAACATTTCGCAATCCATGCTCGCGATGTCATGGACATTTTTGCACAGCCTGCGGATCTCCTCCGGTATGGACAGAAGCAGACCGTGCCTGTCCGGATCCGTTTCGAAAAATCCCTCCATCAGGAGGGCGAACTGGTCCGCCCATCCGGAGAGGGAACGGGGTTCGCGCAGCCTTTCCCTCCATGACCGCAGACGGTCGAACAGGGAAAACAGCAATCCCGTCCGTTCTCCCTGGGGATCGTTGGGCAGCGCGAACGGCGGAACCGGAAGAAACGAGCCCGTTTCAACCCTGCCGGTACAATAGCCTTCCAGTATACGATCGACGACCCACCCCAAGGTATGATGCTCTTTCGACTCCCCTTCCTTTCGGTCTTTTTCGTCCAGCCCCCAGCGGAAACCTCCCCGGGCCACCGCATCCGCCAGGGACAGGGCGGTACCGCGATCGATCCCCAGCCGGGAGGTCATCTCCGGAAAAGACAGAAGCATGGCGAAAACAGAAGCCGTCAGGGGGCGAACCGGCAACTGGATCAATCGGCAGACCCCTTCGAAAAACGGGGTCTCCGCGGAAAGGCTCCGGTCGGAAAGCGTCAGGGGAAGAGGGGGGCCGGACCACCCGCTTTTGGTATCCGGAGAATCGAAGACAGCCCGTATGGCAGGGGCGTACTCTTCGATCCGGGGCGACAGAACCACGATATCCTCGAGGGACAAGGACGGATCCGACGACAGACGGTCCAGCAGAAAATCGCGGAGGGTCTCCACCTCCCGCCGGAGCGACGGGCAGGACACCACGACCAGGGATCCGTCCTCCCGGAGGGGCCCTTCCGGATCCCGGGCCGGCTCCATCCGGAAGATTCCCCGCTGGAGCCGGGAGAGAACGGTCGTTTCCGGCGGTTCTTCAAAATCTTCCCGTACCTCGACTACGCCGGTCTCTTCGCCTTCCCTCACCCAATCATCCAGCATCCGGTGGAGATCCCGGGCCGTTTTCCCCAGCGCCGCCAACAGGGGGTGTCCTGGATCGAAGTAGGATTTCAGGTCCGATTCCATCCTCTGCCAGGTGCGAAGGGACACCACGTCCGCCCAGTACTTGTCCGTCGGGTTCAGAAAAAAAACATGCACCTGACAGGTCGTTTCAAGGCCGATTCGCCGGATCACGTCCAGCATCGCCGGGGCAATTCCCGACAGGCCGAAGAGGAAAAGCCGGTCAGGCAACAATCTTTCCCAATCCGGAGGTATTCTCTCCATGGACTGGAATCTCCCGACCAGGCGGGCGAAATGGGGAGGTTTCTCTCCGCCGGACAAAGACTTCCAGAGGGTCGGAAGCCAGTCTCCATCCGCCTGAGGATCGTCCTCCCAGGCGGTCAGGATCTCGGGCCGATAGAGCATCGCCCGGTCGAAAAGCTCCGACAGCTGATCGGCAAGACCCACCAGCCGCAGAGAACGGACACCGCCCTGAAGATACGTCCGGATTTCAGAAAATTCCGGTTTGTCGGCCAATCGCGGGATCTGCTCCAGAAGCCGGATAAAAAGGGCATTCCGTTCAAAATGGACGCCTTCGCCGCGCGAGGCGGTCCCCACTTCGAGAAACTCCCGCAACCAGACCCCCGGCAGGGGTGTGTCGACATTCATCGCCACCCCCTGGCTGTCCGCCAGTCGAAAGGTGAGCCAACGGCCGATGGTCGGGTTCTGGGGAAGAATCTGGACAGACTCCCAGGGGCGCGGAGGGGAGGACCGGATTTCCGAAAAAAGATGGTCGGCCAGGCGTTCCATCCGGTTGGAGACATGCAGGACGATCACGAAGGATGAACCCCCTTCACATGGGAAGATCCGGGTGGGAGAAGACGGTGTTTCCGTACTCTAGCACATGGCGAAAGAACAGGACAGGGGGGCCGTCAGACAGGGTTTCAGGGACGATCCCCTCCGGCGTTCCTTTCTTCCCTTGACCGGGCGGTTATAAAGATTCATTCTATATATATCTTAAAAAACTGATGGCAGGGAGTTGTTCTTCCGGACCCTGTGGGAGGCCGTTCATTTTGAAAAAGGGTTTTTTTCCGAAGATCGATGCCCGCCTTTTGGGGTCATGGATTCCCCCGTTCGGCATCGTGTGCGGATTGTGCGCATATTTCGTCTCCTGGGGCCTCCTTCTCAAGGCCGGAACGGGGAACGGCCCTTCCCTCTTCGAGAAACTGGCCTATATCCACACCCTGACGATCGGATTTTTCACCCTGACCGCCCTTTCAATCCTTTTCCATGTCATGCCCGCCTTCACGAACACCCCCTGGAAAAAAGAAAAGGCCGCCCGCAAAACCCTGCCCCTGCTGGCGGCAGGATGGATCGGCACGACAGCCTTTTTCCTGGGCGGGTTCCGGATGGTCTGGGCCTGGGGAATCCTTCTGGTTGTCACCGCCATTTTCCTGTGGGGGAGCCTGTTCTTCCTGTCCATGGGACAGGCCACGGGGAAAAAACCGCCCGCCGGTTCTCCGCTCATGTTCTTTCTTTTGCCGGCCTCGTTTCTGATGGGGACGGCCCTTTTGGGGGGGATCATGGGCGGGGAACTCGCCGCGGGAAAACCCGCAGCCTGGATCCAGAAGACCGGTATACCGGTCCATATGACGATGGGTCTTCTCGGGTGGTTGACCGTTCTTCTCTGGATCGTCTCTTCCCGGACCCAAAGGCCCATCCTGGGCGCCCAATCCAGACACCCCGGGAGAGTCTCCTTGGCCATCTGGCTGATGGGGGCGGGGGTCATCCTGATTGCGGGGGGCAAAATCGCCGGAAACGGATTGACCCTGCAGGCAGGGTTCTTCTTTGTGGTGGGCGCAGTCTTGCTGTACCTTGCGGACGCCGTCGGGATCCTGGCTCGTTCCTCTCCCCCCCATCCGGTTTTCCGGGCATGGTGGGCCACCGGCATCGCCGGCCTTTTCGCATCGGCACTGGCAGGAATCTGGCTCGTTCTACGCGGATTTCCCCGGGACGCCGACATCTTCGTCTATCTCGTGCTCGTGGGCTGGATCCAGCCGTTTCTGCTGGGACATCTCCACCAGATCGGCGTCCGTCTCCTGGCGACGCTTGTGCGGGGGCCGCGAGACATGACTCCCCCGTACCAGATTCTGTCGGGGAGACTCAGCTGGATATTCTGGGCGACGTATGTCATGGCGGCCCTGAGCGGTCTGGCCGGTGTCGCCTTTTCAGACGGCCGGTTCCTGATGCTGGCCGGTGGGATCGGGATCCTCTCCTTTATCCTGCTGGCGGCCCACATTCTCCACATGATCGGAAAATGCCGTTCCCTCGGGGAAGCGCCTGGCGCTGCACCGGCCCTGATCCGGTTTCCGGAAACATCCGGCGCCCCGTCCCCGAACGATCAGGACAACCCCCTATAACGTCAGCACGACTCTGAAACGGGCCTTGTTCTGGATCATCACCTGGTAGGCCTCTTCCGCCTTTTCCAGGGGAAAACGCTCGACCATGGCCCTGACGCCGGTCAGCCGGGCAAACTTCATCGTCTCCTCGGAGTCCATGGCATCCCCCGAGGGCCATCCCGAAATGGACTTGCGCTGGGCGATCAGCTGAAGAGGCGAAACCTGCAGGGGCCGGGTGTCCGCCCCCAGCAGAACCATTTTTCCGTTGCTCCCGAGACCGTCCACCAGGCGGCTGATCGTCTGGCTGTCCGGGGCGGTTGCCAGAATGACCTTCGCTCCTCCCATCCGGGACAACATCTCCACAGCATTGACGGCTTTCATGTCGATATAGTCATGCGCCCCCAGGGATCTGGCGAGGTCGGCTTTCGACGGACCGTTTGAGAGGGCGACGGTACGGTATCCCATCTTGCTGGAAAACTGGATCCCCAGATGCCCAAGGCCACCAACACCCAGGACGGCAACGATATCCCCCGGAAGGGCGCCTGCATGGCGAAGGCTGTTGTAGGTCGTCACCCCCGCACAGAGAAGCGGGGCTGCCTCGGCCGCGTCCATCCCTTCCGGAACCCTGGCCAGGGCATCTTCCGGGGCCAGCATATACTGCGCATATCCGCCATCCTTTGAAATGCCCGTGATTTGGGCCCGGGAACAAAGAATAAAATCGCCCGCCCGGCAGGCCGGACATGTGAAACAGTGCCCGCCGTGCCAGCCGACTCCCACCACGTCACCTTTTTTGAAATCCCGGACCCCTTCCCCTGTCTCGTCGATCTCTCCGACGACCTCGTGGCCGGGAATACGGGGGTAGGAAATGCCGGGGAAAAGACCATCCCGGACAAACATGTCGCTGTGGCAAATTCCGCAGGCGCTGACCTTGATCCGGACTTCGCCCTTCCCCGGACGGGGCTCGGGAACATCCTTCAGAACAAAAGGTTGGCCAGGCGCGTTTGACAGGGCGGCTTTCATCATGATGGGTCTCCTTTCTCAGCTATTGCGGAAATAACGGTGAAAAAACCCGCGTTTTTCAGGACTACCCGGACGGGAGAAGCTTCTCTTCCGGTGAGGAGCCGAAAGAGCGGCTTTTCTCGTCCAGGATCTTGTGCTCGACCAGAACCGCCCGCATGCGCAGGAGGTAAGACAGGAAATTTTTCTGCTCCTCGGGGGTGAATTCGTCAAAAATTTCCGACACCCGGTTCATGAAGGGAAGGCACAGTTTTTCGAGAGAACCTTCCGCCTTGGGGGTCAGTGCCACGATCGTCACGCGACGGTCCGAAGGATGGTGAACGCGCTCGACCAGCCCTTCCCGTTCCAGCGCGTCCACATGGGCCGTGATATTGGTGGCCGTCACCCCCAGGCGGTCCTTCAGTCCGCTCATCATCATCGGACCATATTCATAGAGTGTCCCCAGAAGGTACATCCTCTGTGGTGTAATCCCGTCCTGCTCCATATGGGATTCAGCCCACCGGACAAAGGCTGGACCGAGCATCCAGAAAAGCTTCATCAGCCGGGTCCGGAGAGGATATTCGTCTCCCATCCCCTGGGAGCATGGCCCTTTCGCATCTTCATCCATCGGATTTTCTCCTTCCCGGATTCAGTATACCACTTTTATTTTAAAAAATGATATTTTATCATTTGACTATCTGTTAGTGACCAATTTAGAATCGAACCATTCTCTTTCCATACGAGGTGCCGGCCAAGTTCTTCCGGCCTTCCCAACCGTTTCAGGTTGTCTCATGCGGAGTTTTCGGATGATCGGTCCCACAGGATTGGGCAGTCGATGGCCATCGTTGTTGCCGCTTTTCGTCCTTTTCAGCCTGACGTTGATGTCCGGATGCGCAGTCGGGCCTGATTTCCATAGCCCGCCGCCACCGGCCGTCAAAAAATACAATCGCCATGATGTTCCTTCCGTCGTGGGGGATAAGATCTCCCCCAAAAAACGCTTCCAGAAACTGGTCGTGGGGCAGGACATTCCGGGACAATGGTGGCAGCTGTTCCACTCCAAAGACCTGAACCGCCTGGTCGAACAAGCCCTGACCGCCAATCCGGATCTGCATGCGGCGGAAGCTTCGCTCCTGGAGGCGATGGAAAACACGTCGGCCGGGCGTGGGGCCTTTGCGCCATCGGTCAGCGGAAATTTCCAGACGGTCACGGAGTATTTCAACGGTGCCGCTTTCGGTCTACCCCAGTTGTCCAATCTTTTTTCACTCAATACCGCCTCTGTCAGCGTCTCCTACCCGCTGGACCTGTTCGGGGGCATCCGGCGGCAGGTTGAATCCCTGAAAGCCCAGGAAGACTATCAGCGTTTCGAGCTTGAAGCCGCTTACGTGACACTCACGTCCAACATCGTTTTGTCCGCCGTCCAGGAAGCCTCCCTTTCAGCCCAGATCGACGCGACACGTTCGATTATCCGGGTTCTGGAAAAGGAGCTGGAAAGCGTGCGGAGACAGTACGCCATCGGCTATGCCTCCCGGTCGTCCGTGCTGGTCCAGGAAACCACCCTCAACCAGGAAAAGAGCACCCTGCCCGGACTCGAAAAACAGCTCTCCCTGGTCCACCACCAGATGGCCGTTTATCTCGGCCGCTTTCCCGGGGAAAAAGTCGGCGCGCATTTCCGTCTGGATGACCTGAAGCTCCCCGACAAGCTCCCGCTCACCCTCCCTTCGAGTCTGGTGGAGCACCGGCCCGACATTCAGGCCGCGGAAGCCCAGTTGCATTCCGCCAGCGCCCAGGTGGGGGTTGCCACCGCCAACATGCTGCCGCAGATCTCCCTTTCCGGACAGTACGGAAGCGAAAGCATTACGGGATATTTCGCACCCGGCAGCCAATTCTGGAGTTACGGACCGTCCCTCAACGTTCCGATTTTCCAGGGAGGCACATTGTTCTTCCGCCGCAAGGCGGCAATCGCCGCTTTGCGTGAAGCCAAGGCGAAATACGAAAGCGCTGTGCTCACGGCGTTCCAGAATGTAGCAGACACCCTGAGGACACTGGAGTCCGATGCGGAAACACTGGAAGCCCAGAAACAGGTTTTTCGCTCGGCCAGCGAAAGCTTTGATATCGCCCGGCACCAGTTTTCCATCGGAGCGATCAGTTATCCCGCCCTCTACAACGCCGAACAAAATTACGAACAGGCGCGCATCGGCCTGATCCAGGCGCAGGCGGCCCGCTTCTCGGACACCGCGGCCCTTTTTCAGGCACTGGGTGGAGGATGGTGGAATATGGCTCCCGCCACCCCGAAGGGGGTTGGAGTCCTGAAAGTGGCGAAAAAACAGTAATGTGCGAAAAAAACAGGAGTTGACACCCTATATTGTTTTTCCGGTCAACCCGACGGAAGAAGGACCGGAGACCCTTTCATGATCCGATTTTTTATCCATCGCCCCATCTTCGCCTCGTCCATCGCAATCATCATGGTGCTCACAGGGCTGATATCCTTCAAGCTGCTTCCTGTTTCCCAGTTTCCGGACATCACCCCTCCGGAAGTCACGGTCACGGCCAACTATCCTGGCGCCAGCGCCCAGGTGGTGGCCGACACCGTCACGACACCACTGGAACAACAGATCAGCGGCGTTCCCGGCATGGCCTACATGTCTTCTGTCAGCGCCAACGACGGAAGTTCGAACATCACGATCACCTTCAAGGTGGGATATCCCATCGATATCGCCGCCGTCGACGTCCAGAACAGGATTTCCCAGGCGACGGCCCAGCTTCCGTCTATCGTGAACCAGGGAGGCATCGTCGTCCAGAAAAGGAATCCCAACTTCGTCCTGATCGTCAATCTTCTGTCGCCGGACGGCAGCATCGATCCGGTCACACTGAGCAATTACGCCTATCTCCAGCTGGTGGATCCCCTGAAGCGGTTGCCGGGCGTCAGTGATGTCCAGATTTTCGGCGAACGCCGCTATTCGATGCGCGTCTGGCTGGACCCTGACCGGCTCGCCCGGCTGGGCATCACCGCCGTCGACGTCCAGAACGCCATCGCCGAACAGAATATCCAGGTCGCGGCGGGGAAAATCGGCGAATCCCCGGCCCCGCCCGATACCATGTTTGAATACCAGGTCAACGCGCTGGGGCGCCTGCGAACGCCGGAAGAGTTCGGAAACATCATCCTGCGCGCCGGAACGTCCAGCAACGCTGTCGTTCATCTGAGAGACGTGGCCCGGATCGAACTCGGGGCCCTTCAGTACACCTCTTCGGCCGACATCGACAAGCACCCGACCGTGGTGCTGGGCGTTTTCCAGATGCCCGGTTCCAACGCCCTGGACCTGGACCATCAGGTACGGAGCAAGATGGCCGAACTTTCGAAACGATTTCCGAAAGGCATGACCTACGCCATCAAATACGATACGACGAAATTCGTCTCCGCCTCCATGCGCGAAGTCATCCTCACACTGACGGAAGCCCTCCTTCTGGTCTTTGCGGTCGTCTACCTGTTTTTGCAGAGCTGGAGGACGATGCTGATCGCCGGAATCGCCATTCCGGTGTCGATGATCGGGACACTGACCGTCATGAAAATCGTGGGTTTTTCCCTCAACACCGTCAGTCTCCTGGGAATGGTTCTCGCGATCGGACTGGTGGTGGACGATGCCATCGTGGTCGTGGAAAATGTCGAGCGGCAGCTGGAACATGGGGCCAAGCCTCTGGATGCGGTTCAGACGGCCATGGGGGAGGTCACCGGTCCCATTATCGCCACATCCGCCGTTCTGGGCGCCGTTTTCGTACCGGTGGCCTTTCTCCCGGGAATCACCGGCCAACTCTACCGTCAGTTCGCCCTGACGATCGCCATATCCGTCGGCATTTCGGCGTTCAACTCCCTGACGCTGACGCCCGCCCTTTCCGCCTGGCTATTGAGGTCAGGACAGGCATCTTCCTTCGCCTTTTTCCGAATCTTCAACCGGGTCTTCAACAAACTGAGGGATGCCTACAAGGGATTCATCCGGACCATGATCGTTCACCGGTGGACAGCGCTGGGCGTCTTTCTGGGGGGCGCTCTCATGACGATCGGCCTTTTCGGAAGAGTGCCGAAAACCTTTCTTCCCGTTGAAGACCAGGGGTATTTCTTTGTCATTGTCCAGCTGCCGGACGGTGCTTCCCTTCAGCGCACCGCGGAGGTCACCAGAACCGTCCGGAAAATCCTCCTTGCCACCCCGGGTGTTCAGGATGTCGTCACCATCAACGGACTCAACTTCCTGACATTCGCCACTCAGTCCAGCAGCGCGGCAGCGTTCGCCATCCTGAAACCCTGGGAGGCAAGGGGTGCCGGAGAAACCGCATCTGAAATCGTCAACCGGGTACGCCCCAAACTCCTGGCCATTCCCCAGGCCATTGCACTGAGTTTCGATCCGCCCTCCATTCCGGGTCTCGGCTCCACGGGGGGATTCGAGTTCGAGGTGGAAGACCTGGCAGGACAGGGAAGCCGCGCGCTGGACCGGGCGACCCAGGCACTGATCGCCGAAGCCAGGAAACAGCCGGAAATCGATGGGCGCCAGGTCTTCACAACCTTCAGCACCTCCACGCCCCAGTATAATTTCGATCTCGACCGGACCCGGGCCAAACTCCTCGGACTGAACCTTCCGGACATCTTCAATACCCTGCAAATCTACCTGGGTTCCCTGTATGTCAACGATTTCAACCTTTACGGAAGAACCTTCCGGGTGACGATCCAGGCGGACAAATCCCACCGCGGACAGCCCGGGGACCTTTCCCGGTTCTATGTCCGAAACCAGGCGGGCAACATGGTCCCGCTGGCGACCCTCGGATCTCTCCGGCCGATTGTCGGACCTGAAACCATTTCCCACTACAACATTTATGGCGCGGCCAAAATCAGCGGGGGGGCCGCGCCAGGCTACAGTTCCGCCGAAGCCATCCGGGCGATGGAAAGGGCCGCAAACAGGGCGCTCCCCGCGAATTTCGGCTACGAATGGACCGGCATCACCTACCAGGAACTCAAGGTCGGCGCCGTCCAGGAGATCACGTTCGCCGTATCCCTGGTATTCGTCTTTTTATTCCTGGCGGCTCTTTATGAAAGCTGGGCGATGCCGTTCATGGTGATCCTCGCCGTTCCGCTGGCCATCTTCGGCGCCATGCTGGCGCTCTGGCTCCGGGGCAAACAGCTGGACGTCTATTCGGAAATCGGTTTTGTCATGCTGATCGGCCTATCGGCCAAAAACGCCATCCTAATCGTTGAATTCGCCCGTCATCTGCGTGAAAGGGGAATGGGCATCGTGGAGGCCGCCATGGAAGCCGGACAACTGAGACTTCGCCCCATCCTGATGACAGCTTTCGCATTTATCTTCGGGGTCATCCCCCTGATGCTGGCGAGCGGCGCGGGTGCCGCCAGCCGCCAATCGATCGGAACAACGGTTTTCGGAGGAATGCTGGCGGCCACTATCCTGAGTCTGGGCTTCGTTCCCGTATTTTACGCTGTGATCGAAAAGCTCCGAAGCCGTGGGGAAACATCCATAGAATCCACCGAAGCCCGCACATAACGTTTTTCAACGGAACCTTTTATCGGGAGCATTTGACAGATGAACAGCCGCAGGCTATCCAGAACACAGATCATCGTCATCCTTTTTGTCGGTGCGGGGCTGATCTTTGCCCTCGGAGGGCGGGCAAGCCTTTTCCTCCACCGCTCCGCCCCACCGTCCGCCGGAGCCGGCGCCTTCCGGATGCCCGTACCCGTATTTCAAGTGGCGAGGGTTTCCCTGCCGGTGTACAGGGAGTACATCGGAACGACGGAAGCCATCCGGAATGTCACGCTGGAGGCGATGGCCACCGGGTACCTTAAGAGTCAACTGGTTCCCGACGGATCGGATGTCCGGAAGGGAACCCTGATTTACCAGATCGACCCGCGCTATTACAAGGCGTCCCTCGACCAGGCCCGGGCACAAAAGGAACGGGACAAGGCCGCGCTGGAATACTCCCGGACCAACCAGAAAAGAAACGCCCTGATGGTTGTCCATGGAGACGTCTCCAAAGACGCCTATCAGCTCGCCACCAGCTCCATGCATCAGGCAGCCTCCACCTACCTCTACGACAAGGCCGCGCTGGAATCGGCCCGCATCAACCTGGACTACACCCGGATTCGGGCGCCCTTTCCGGGCCGGCTGGGACGAAGCCTCGTCTACACGGGGACGCTGATTGCTTCGGGCACAAATATCAACACCCTTGTCCAGATGGACCCCTTGTATGTCACATTCAACCCCAGTGAAAAAGACCTGGACGCCATACAGGAAAGCCGCCGGAAGGGTCCGGTGGGGGTCGACGTCCGGCCGCAAGGTTCGGAAACCACAACCTACAGGGGAAACCTCACCTTTCTCGACAACGCCGTCGACCGGACAACCGGTACCATCGTCGCCCGAGGCACCATTCCCAACCCTGATTTCCGCCTGGTTCCCGGAGAGTTCGTCGAGGTCCGCATGAAGCTGGGAGTCCACCCGGAAGCGCTGGCCATTCCCCAGATTGCTGTAGGATCGAGCCAGACGGGGAAATATGTCTATGTGGTCGGCAAGGGGAACACGGCGGAATTAAGGATGGTCAAGCTGGGGATGACCAGCGGGGATCGGGTGGAAATCCGGCGGGGTCTTCGGGAAGGCGATCGGGTCATTGTGGGAAACCTCCAAAAAATCGGGCCCGGTTCACCGGTTTCCCCTCTGCCTCCCCCACCCGGAAAAGGGTGATTCCGCCCTGATCCCGCACACTGGGGACACACGCGGGAGTTTACCCGGAAGGACTTCCTGAAGAGCCTTTCAAATCATCCGCGATCGTTCGGGCAAACACCTCCAGGGAAACGGGAAGACCCACGCAGAGCGACATCCGTGATCCTATCGAAGGAACAACCATCGCCCGTGCTTTTTCGACGCCGGTTTCCCGCAAAGCGATCCATACCTGTTCCCGGGACGGGATCCAGAAGTAAGGCTCATCCGGCCGGGTCTTGCGCAAGATCTTCGGCAGATCCTGTTTTGTTGCGGCCACCGGCAAAAGGGAAACCTCTTCCGACTCCCGCACCAGATGCCCCAATATTTCACCAGCCCACCTGATGTCGTAGCCTTCAGGTTCTCTCCATCCTTCGACATACCAGTACCGGGGCGACCATGAGAAAGCCCGGACGGCATCCAGTGTTTTCGAAGCCATGCGGGAGAGGACCTTGCGATATTCCGACATGCCGAACGTGCCCACGGCCCTGATATCGGCGGAGACAGCCACAACAGGCAAGACACGGCCGCATCGGATCGTGGAGTGGATCGTGTAATGCTTTCCGGTCTGCGTTTTTTCTTCGACGGTTCCCCACCAACGGGCCAGGGGGAGATCCGCCGGAGAAACAACATGTTCTGAACCCGGTGCATCGGAAGACCCCGAAGCTGCCGCCGTCGAATGGACGGGACGGACATCGATTCCCGACAGGAGCGTCTCCGGAAGGCCCTCCTGCAAGGCATCCAGGGCCACATTTTCGAGAAGCTGGTTGTCCATCTTCTCCAGCCATTCCTCGATCGCGCCCTGGATGCCGGACTCCCCGGAAAAAAAACGGGAACCGAGGATCATGTCGGGACTCAATGGCTCTTCCGCTGGCCCCAGGAGGACGCAGTGCCATCCGTTTTCCACCTTCTGGTAGAAAAGACCCGCATGTCCGGAAGGATATACCCCCTGACGCCTGACACCAAAACCGATGCCCCCCCGGGGTTCGGTCGCGAGCATGAACCGAAGTTTTTCAATGGAGGACCTTTCGTGAGGAACAATCCAGTTCGCCATCTCCCCCAGAAATGCCTCCAGGGCCTCCATGGGCAAGGCTTCCCGAAGAAACACCGGAAAATTGTCGGTCCAGAACAGGAGACGCCCTCCCCGGGAAAACCGGATGTGGGAGGCTCCTTCCGGAAGCCCTTCGGAGGAAAGCCGGGCCGACAGTGTATCCGGAGCGGACGTCATCGTTTCCCTGACTTTCTCGAAGGGGTGGAACCCCGCATGGATTTTCATGTCTCACCGACACAGGAGGTTATTCAGATGGTGTGAACGTCACTCGATCGCCACGCGTCGTCATGCTGACGCTTCTGAAGAAGTTTCTCAACTTTCTGGTAAACTCTCAAGGAATACACAAGAACAACTCCCTTGAGCCGGCAGACCATCAATACGGGGGCTTCCGCACGATTCGATTTCGGGGAGCCCTGTCGACAAAACAGAAAAATAGCTCCGGTGCGGAGCTATCCTGGCAGAACGGTCGGAAATTCAAACTTCAAAAAGACAGAAACACTGCAGAAGAAAAATATTTGCTTCAAATCATCATGGAGGAATCTCGACACAGGTCACTGGACAGGAGGGAAAACGACCTTTGGGTGGTTTCTTCGCATTTCTGGCAAAAATGGTGGGCCGTCGGAGGATCGAACTCCGGACCCGCTGATTAAGAGTCAGCTGCTCTGCCAGCTGAGCTAACGGCCCGGAACATTGATACCAGAAAACGGCGGCCCAATTCAAGGGGACCGACCCGTCAATGGACAGAAAAGTGCACTTGGGGGAGGCTGGCGACGATACCCCGCGAACGCCGGGTCGGGAAAACCAGGGTCCCTTCGGGTTTCATCGGGCAGATCCCGGAAGGGCAGACATGATCGACCAGGTGAGCCTTCCATTCCTCCTCGAAGTACTCCATGGACGAAAGAGGAACGTTCGGAGCCGTTTGTCCCAGACCGCAGATGGATGCTTCACGCATATAAGACCCGATACTTTTCAGAAGATCCAGATATTCCGGCTTCCCTTCTCCCCGAACAACCTTCAGGAGAACCTCATAGACGTCTTCCGTACCGTCCCGGCAGGGCGTGCATTGCCCGCAGGATTCGTGGTGGGAGAATGCGGCGATCCAGTAAGCCAGGTCCACCATGCAGACAGAGTCGTCCATGACGATGACCGAGGCCGAACCCAGAAAGGCTCCGACCTTGGCAATCGAAGGGTAGTCCAGGGAAAGGTCCAGATGTTCGGGAAGGAGCATCTTGCTCGCCGAACCGGCAGGAAGAAGGGCCTTGAGCCGGTGACCACCGGGAACGCCTCCCCCCAAGTCCTCGATCAGCGACCGGAGGGACATGCCCAGGGGGATCTCGTAGAGACCCGGCCGGGCGATATTTCCTGACAGGCAGAAAAGCTTCGTTCCGGGGCTTTTTTCATCCCCCAGCCGGGCATACCACTCTCCGCCGTTTCTCAGGATGGCCGGGACATTGGCCAGCGTTTCCACATTCTGCTCTTCGGTAGGCTTGTTCCAGAGACCGACCTCCGAAAGATGGGGGGGCTTGTTCCGGGGATAGGCCCTCTTTCCCTCAAGGCTGTTGATGAGGGAGGTTTCTTCCCCGCAGATGTAGGCGCCCGCACCCCGATACAGACGCAACCGGAAGGAAAAATCGGACCCCAGAATCCGGTGGCCGAGGAACCCCCTTTCCCGGGCCTCGGCGATCGCCTTTTCCAGAATCATGGAGGAGTGGGGATACTCGGATCGGATATAAATGAAACCTTCTTCCGCACCGATAATATAGGCGGCGATCGCCATCCCCTCGATCAGGCTGTGGGGATCCCGCTCCATGATATACCGGTCCTTGAACGTACCCGGTTCCCCTTCGTCGGCGTTGCACACCAGATAGCGGGGAGCCGGGTTTTTCCGGACCCCTTCGAGCTTCCGGTACATCGGGAAAGCGCCCCCCCCCCGGCCGGCAAGCCCCGACTTCTTGATTTCATCGAGAGCGCGATCGCCATCGGCGCTCCTGAGGAGCGCTTCAAACGCCTTGTACCCGTCTTTTACAAGATATTTTTCGATATAGACGGTTTCCGCGGATTGGAGGCTGGTGAAGACCATCGGGGTATTGGAAAGCGGTTCCCCGACCGGAACAACGGTCTGGCAGATTTTTCCGTGCCGGTATTCTTCAATGATGCCGGGGATTTTTTCCGGGGATGTTCCGACATAGATGTCGTTATTGATGGAAAAGGAAGGGGCCTCGGAGCATTGTCCCAGGCACTGGGCCGGATAAAGGGTGAAAAGGCCATCCGGCGTTGTTTCTTCGAGGCCGATTCCCAGGGTCTCCGACAACTTCCCGAACAGTTCTTTTCCCCCCCGGAACAGGCAAGGGGTCGTCAGGCAGACGCGAACAGAATTCTTCCCGGTGGGGTGAAAAACAAAGTGCTGGTAAAACGTTCCGATCCCGAGGATGTCAGAGACGGTCAATCCGGTCATCTGGCTGACCCTGGCAACATCGGCATCGGAAATATAATTTTTCTCTTCCATAAAATGGTGAAGAAGAGGCAATACAGCCTGTTCCGGCGTATCCCACTCCTTCATGATCTCCTCCAGCCTCAGGGAATCGTCTTCTTTTTTTTGTATCGATTCGCTCACATTTGCCTCCTTAGCGATGGTTCATGAAAGACAATCCGTCCCGATCCGGATCATCTTACGGACAGTGGTTGCCTTTGCCCGAAGTTTGGGGCAAAATGCCAGAATCCTGCCTTACCCAGATCCAAGCCCCTTTTCTGAAAAGGATGCCCATGAACAAGACATTCTCTTCATTATCCAGATTCCGGGGTCTGATTGCTATTGTCGTCCTGGTCATGCTCACCGCATGCCAGACCGTTCCGGTGGAAAAAAACCCTTACTCCCGGACGGGAACGGTTCCCACCTCGCCTGAAAATACAAAAGATATCCTTGAATCGATACAGAAAAGCCACCCCGATATTCATATCCAGGCGGAACTCGCCCCCGACCCCCGCGGAACCCTCGCCCGGCTCACGGTCCGGACCCGTCAGCGGACCCACCTGGTCATCAGGGGTTTTCAGGAGTTTCACGGAGATACGGCTCTTTATCCCGACTGCGAACACTGGTTCTATATTGCAAGAGCCTTCGACAAAAAATGCGGGGACGGCCCCATTATCGGTTCCGTCAACACCCTTTTCGGGGACGGCGTCGGAATCGGGGCCCTTTTTGACATCTTCCAGCTTGCCCGGTACCCCTTTTCCTACGCCTATGTGGACAAGGCCGATCCGGCTGAAACCCGGACGATTTTCAGGGAGATGGAGGAGAAGGCGGGAAAATTCGGTACGGCCCATCCACGAAAAAAGGAAACAGGCAAGATGGGTTCGTCCGGAGACACCCTCCGGACGGCCCGCAATGAATAAAGTCCCTACCTCCGGACGCGAATGCGCCGGCGTTCCCGGACAGCAATCACCCTTGCGGGGGCCGGGGAATGGATGGATCTCCGGACCATTACAGCTGAAAGACCGAAGAACAGGAGTGAAAAGGACAGGACCACTAGGCAGGGTATCATGAACAGACTCTCTTTCCACCGGAGAGGAAACCAGATCCCTGGCTCCGGGATTAAAGAGGAAGCGGGCAAATTCGGAACACAAAACGCACGCGGCGGTTATTTCCTCCCCATAAACTCTGGTCGACGAGGAAAAGGCCACAATGCCTGATTTGAATATAGGACTCCCCTTCCGGTGGTGTCAACAGGATTCTCCGGAAGGCGTCCGCTTCCCCGGGAAGAAACGGCCTTGAACACCCCCCCAACCGGAGGCGTCTTTCTGGACTGGCCGGGAAAATCCCGGGCGCGGTCCCTCGCAGAAAAACCCGAAAAAGGCCTCCTCGAACCTGTTGCCGAAAAATCGGTGAACCCGCAACGGGCGCCCCATCTCTTCCTCGAAGGAGACAACCTCCGGATCCTCCGCCTGCTGAAAAAGGAATATGCCCGCAGTATCAGCGCCATTTACATCGATCCGCCATACAACACCGGAACCTCCTTGGCGTATTTCGACCGGTACTACCGTCGGCAGCCCACACCCCGCTCGCCCGATGCTCCGGCCGCCCCTCTCCGGAGGGACGATTCGCCGTGGTTGTCCTTCATTTATCCCCGACTCATTCTGGCCAGGGAACTTTTGCGGGAGGACGGAGTCATTTTTGTCAGCATCGACGACCGGGCCGTCCATCATCTGAGATATCTTCTGGACGAGATCTTTGGACCGGAAAACCACGCGGGGACGGTGGTATGGAGAAAGAAGGTTGTCAGGGGAAGAGGGCATCGACATCTCATTCCCCAGACGGAGTACATTGTCGTTTATGCACGTTCGATCCGCTTGCTTCGGCCTTTTTCTGAACCCCTTTCTCCGGAGATGATATCGGAATACCGTTTATCGGATGACAGGGGTCCCTACAAGCTCATTCCCCTGGCCAAGTCGGGAACCGCCCATTCTCCGCGCCCGAACCTGGTGTACCCGATCGAGGCCCCGGACGGGACAATGATCCCCTGTCCGACCCACCAGTGGCGCTGGAGCCAGCAAACCCTCCTGTCCCGGAAAGACGAACTGGAATTTCGGAAAAACCGGCGGGGGGAATGGGTTGTCTATACCCGTCAAAGACTTTATCCTGACGGCCATCTCCGGAGAAAAACCCCGGTCTCCCTCTATGACCGCGTGTCCACGACGGACGGCACACGAGAGCTCAAAAATCTCTGCCCGGGAGCCGTGTTCGATTTTCCCAAACCGGCACGTCTGATCCGGGACCTGATCGGCTGGCTCCCTCTGCCGGAGGATCCGGAACAGGAAACGCTCGTCCTCGATTTTTTTGCGGGAACCTGCCCGTCGGCGCAGGCGGTTCTGGAGCTGAACCATGCCGATGGAGGCCACCGGAAATTCATCATGGTCCAGGACACCCCCGTCGATGGGCGGACGAATATTCTGGAACTGGGACACCAGCGGATCAGACGTGTGCTTTCCCTGCTCGGAGAGTTGACGCCCCACGCGCCGGATGGCGACTTCGACAACCTTTCCTACCGCACTTTCCGGTTACCGGACGACTGAAGGCTAAGCAACCACTCCAGGTTGTGGCCCTCGCGAACCGGGTCCCATGCCCATTTCTTCCCCTCGTTTCCGACCGGTCGGGAGAGGGCCCGTTCAGGCCCCTGGATGCCGCCGACGGTCAACCCTTGAGACAGGACGATCGACAGGCCGATGACGGCGGCCATCCCGGCAATCACCTTTCTTCCGCCATGGAGCGACTCCCTGTTTTTCCACCGGACAGCAAGCAGGATCAGGCTGGTCATCAAAAGGAGGGTCAGAGGGGAAACTGGCGGCAGCTTCACCTGACCATAAGGGATGCGGGAAAAGAAATCGACCAGGCCCACCGCCGCCTCCCCGGTTTTTTCCACCAGGAAATTGTAAGGGGGCCATCCTTCCGGAAAGAACGACAGAAGTATCGTGGCCAGAAATCCCAGCGGGAGAAACAGGTCTCCCGCCACCGGAACCACGAAGACGTTCGAAAAAATGCCGACCCAATCGGCCTTCCCGACAGAAAACCACAACAAAGGCAGCGTAGTCAGCATCACCGCAACCCCTGTCACAAGATGTTCCCGAAAACCCCTCCCGCTTCCCTCAAAATCCTTCTCTTCTCTTTCTCCCTTGCCGGATGATTCCCACCGGCATCCCAGCAGAAGACCCCAGAGGGCCAGGAGGGAAAGGTCCATCGACAGGGACAGGGGGGATTCCGGATACAGGGCGAGGATGCCCAGCAGGGAAAGCCCGAACACATCCGGCCAGGAGGTCATCCTCCCTGTCGACCGGAATGCCATCAACAGGACAAAGGCCATGACCGCCCGCACCGCCGGCAAGGGAGAACCGATCAGGGTCAAATACAGAACAAGGACGGGAACGGGCAGCCATCCGGCCAGTGCAGGCAAGGGAATCCGGACGAGAATGCGTCGCATCAGCGCATAGGGAATCAATCGCAAAAGGATGAAAAGGCTTCCGTTCAGGAAAAGGGCAAGAAGGGCCATATGTTCGCCCGAGACGGAGAGAAGGTGGTAGGCCCCGCTAGACTGAAAGGAGCGGAGGAGATCGTCCGGCACCAATGAAGTGTCGGACAGGATCATGGCGCCGGCCAGACCGGCGACATCGGGCGAGAAAACGGAAGCGAGACGATGCATAAGCAAGGACTCGCTTTGTCTCAAAGGCCCGGGGGAAAATTCCTGATCCCCGGAACGGGAGACGGAAAGCGGGTCCCAAGGCAAGACCTGTCCCTCCAGCAGAACCGGCCGGAAGGAGCTTCCAAAAAGATGTTCCCGCTCCCAAAGGGAGGGGGAGGAAGTAAACCGGGCCGTTCCCGTCAGGCAGTCTCCCCGCTCCAGATCATTTCCGCCTCTTCCGGCCGGAATTCTGATCTGGACCGCTGCCAGCCGGACGCCGTCCAGCTCCGCGTCCATCCGGACCAGACTGCCGGTCCGGGTCATCCGCGGGGAATCGGCCAGACACCCCGAAAAATCATGAACCCCTTGCCACCGTCCGGAAATGTCGCCAAGCAGTCCGACCGACATCATCCCCCATAAAAAGCCGGCCAGAACCCAGATAAAAATTCCCCCTCGCCCCTTTCGCCAGGCCAGTATCCCTGCGGTCAGGAAGAACAGGAACAGGGTGAGCGGAAAGAAGGGGAAGCCCCAGAACAGGACAAGCCCCGAAAATGCGCCTCCCCCCCGCTGAAGATGACCCGCGGACGTTGGACCGGTCAGGAAGAAATTTCTCCGAAATCTTTCCGGACGGCTTCCATGATATCCAGCGAGAATGTCTCGATCTGATCCCGGTTGGGGCCTTCGAGCATGATACGGAGAGCCAGTTCCGTGCCAGAATACCGGAGCAGGAGACGGCCGTGGGATTTGCTCAGCTCCTTTTCCACCTTCCGGGAGATTTCAGACAACAGGCGAAGCTCCGCCAGCGGAACTTTTTTTTGCACCGGAACCGTTTTCAGTACCTGGGGAAAGGGTTCGTAGACGGACGCGGCCTCTTCCAGGGAAAGGCCCTTTTCGACCAGGAGGGAAACCACCTGGATGGCCGTCATCAACCCATCCCCCGTTGTGTGGAAATCCCGGAAAATCAGATGGCCGGACTGTTCCCCCCCAAACGACAGGTTGTGGTTTTCGAGCTCCTCCAGGACGTAACGGTCGCCAACCTGGGTTTTCCGGACCCGAATCCCGTTTTTCTCCATCGCCAGATCCAGACCCATGTTGCTCATCACGGTCGTGACCAGGGTGTCCTGTTTCAACAGATTCTTGTCCTTCAGATGGGTGGCCACGAGCGCCATCACCGCGTCCCCGTCAAGGATATTGCCGTTCGACGTGACAAAAATGGCCCGGTCGGCGTCTCCGTCAAGCCCGACACCCAGATCGGCCTCATGCTCCCGGACCGTCTCGGCCAGCCGTTCAGGAAACAGCGCTCCGCAGCGGTCGTTGATATTTGTCCCGTCCGGCTGGTTGGCGATGGCGGTGACATGGGCCCCGAGTTCCCGGAAGGCCATCGGCGCAACCCTGTAAGCCCCCCCGTTGGCCAGATCCATGACGATATGGATGCCGTCGAACTTCTGCTTCCGGGGGATGGTATTTTTGATGAACTCGATATAGCGGCCTTCCGCCCCCGACAGCCGGTCGACCTTTCCGATCTGGTCTCCGGTGGGCCGGATGCCGTCGATCTCCTTGCCCAGCACAAGCTCTTCTATCCGGAGCTCGATATCGTCCGGCAATTTGGACCCTTCCGAGGAGAAGAACTTGATTCCGTTGTCCTGGTAAGGATTATGGCTGGCCGATATCATGATTCCGGCATCGGTCCGGAGGGCGCGGGTCAGGAAGGCGATACCCGGCGTCGTGAACGGTCCGACGAGAATGACGCTCACCCCCATGGAACAGATGCCGCTCGTCAGCGCGTGTTCGAGCATGTAACCGGAAATTCGGGTGTCCTTACCGATGACCACACGATGTTCACCCTTGTATTTCTTGAAGAGGTAAGCCGCCGCGCGTCCCAGGCGAAAAGCCGTTTCCCCCGTCACCGGCTCGACGTTGGCCACCCCACGGATACCGTCCGTTCCAAATAATGTTCTTTCCCGTCCCATCGCCCATCTCCGCTTGTTGTCCGGAATCGAAACAACGATTTTCCCGCCTTTTCCCGCCCTGGATTTCAGACTTTTTTCATTTTACCCGATTTTCCCCCCTCCACCAATCGGCGCGAATGTCATTCAACAACCCGACGACGGGACATGGTCCCGTCGGACGGCTTGACAGGGATAAACTATAACATTTATAGTTACAGTATGGCAGCCAACAGTCGATTCGCCGTTGCGACACATTTACTGGTCGGTCTCGGATACCTTCCTTTGCACTCCCCCCGTCACGAACCTGAGAGGGGGCTGTGGGTCAACTCCACACTCCTGGCGGAATCCGTGAACACCAATCCCGTGGTTGTCCGGCGGCTTCTGGGAACGCTCAGGAAGTCCGGACTGGTGGTGACCCAACAGGGAAAAAACGGAGGGGTGGCGCTGGGAAAGAAGCCGGAAGACATCACCCTTCTGGACATTTTTCGGGCGGTCGGGGAGCAATCTGTTTTCGCGTTTAACCCCAACCCTCCCAACCCGCGTTGTCCGGTGAGCATGAACATGTTCAACCTCATCGAACCGGTGTTCCGCTCCGTCGGAGACGCCCTGGAAAAAGAACTGGATCGGGTCCGGCTGTCGGATCTGATTTCGGGAATCCCCTGACCGTCGCGACTGCCCGGCCCAAGAACCTGCAACCGGTTTTCCTGTTCGCCACTGTAGTCACCCACATATATGTTTATTGCAGGAGGAAAAGCAACAATGCCAGACGACACCATCGATATTTTTTCCCCCTTTCACCTCGGAACCCTGTCCTTGCCAAACCGGGCCGTCATGGCTCCGATGACCCGCAACAGGGCGGCCCAGGGCAACATACCGACACCCCTGATGGCCACCTACTACAAACAGCGCGCTTCGGCCGGCCTCATCATCACGGAAGCGACCCAGGTGACGCCCATGGGCCAGGGCTATATCCTGACACCGGGCATCCACTCACCCGAACAGGTCGAAGGATGGAAACAGGTCACCCGGGCCGTCCACGAAAACGGCGGAAGGATCTTTCTCCAGCTCTGGCATGTCGGCCGGATTTCCCATCCCGATTTTCTGGGAGGCCAGCTCCCGGTGGCGCCCTCCGCCATTGCACCCCGGGGCGTCATGGCCTACACCTTCGAAGGTCCCAAGGCCATTCCGGTACCCCGGGCGCTGGAAACCCATGAAATTCCCGGGATTGTCGAGGACTATCGCAAGGGTGCTTCAAACGCCAGGGAAGCCGGGTTCGACGGGGTGGAGATCCACGCCGCCAATGGATACCTGCTCGACCAGTTTCTGGAAGACAGCACAAACAAAAGGACGGATCAGTATGGAGGATCCGTCGAAAACAGGGCCAGGCTGATTTTCGAGGTGCTCGAAGCCGTCACCGGGGTCTGGGGCAAAGATAGGGTCGGCATCCGCCTCTCCCCGGGAGGAACATTCAACGACATGGGCGACTCCAACCCCCAGGAAACCTTCGGAACCGTCGTCCGTCGGCTTTCGGACTACGGCATCGCCTATCTGCACCTGATCGAGCCGGCCGAACCGGAAGGCGAGCACCCCTCTCCTGATCTCAGCGCGTCCTTTTTCCGTCCCTTGCACAAAGGGAACCTCATGGTGGCCGGCGGATATTCGCTGGAAAAGGCCAATGCAGCACTGAAACGGGGACTGTGCGATCTGGTCAGCTTTGGAAGACCCTTTCTCGCCAACCCCGATCTCGTCAACCGGTTCCGGAAGAGGGCGCCCCTCAACACGCCGGATCCCTCCACCTTCTATGGGGGAAACGAAAAAGGATATATCGATTACCCGACGCTGGAAGAGGCGGCGGCCAACTAGCAGAACACGGCAAAGAAGCCCAAAAGCGGTGAACGGCCAGGGGTTATTAACAGGACGGGAGGGATCGTATCCCTCCCGTTCCTCTCCGCGTTCTTCGATCCCCGCGACCGGAGCTGCCTTTTTTTTTACGCCCGGCTTCTGACTGGCATCTTCATGAAAGCATGAACCGCTCCCCCTTTTTCACACGCTGACGGCCATTTTTCTTCACCAACCCTCCCCGATCACGCGATACATGAGGCCCTCCCGTCTCCAGAACAATCCTGTTTTTTGTGTTTTTCCATGAAGGCTCCCCTCGCCTCTTGTCCCCCGTCTGCCGAAAAGTCGATAATGTGAAAAAGCGGACGGATTTCCATTCTCGCCCCGACCTGGGAGAAACCAGACTTTACCGGAGCCCCCATGACATTTGTTTCGGAAAGGGAAGAGCAAAACCTCCTCGCCTGCCGGATCCTGACGACTCTTCCTTCCGGTCTCGGACATGTCCGTCTCCTCTTTCCCCATGAGGGAGGGTACCAGCAGATCCGTTTTGAACAAAAACGGCTGGGAGGCTTCCTGCGTCACCGGAGCGATTTTCTGGATCCCGCCTCTTCGTTGGGAAACGATCTGGGACGGAAAGGCCGCCGCCTCTTTGTTCTTCAACAAGAAGATCTTCCGGGATCGCGGGAGTGTTTTCTCCCCATCCTGTTCGGGGTCCATGTGTTGGGTTGGGTGGGTACGCCCCTGCCCCGAATGGACTACTGGAACCAGTACCTGAGAGGATCATGGGCCCGCTGGATCCGCATCTTCTCCGAGCGGTTCGCGCACCGTCAGATCGCCCGGGGGAAACTCCCCGACCTTTCGTTCGACGGACCCATCCTGGAAAAAAAATCCCTCCGGCTTCTCGCCTCCCGTCTCTCGGACGACGGGGAAGTTTTCGGGATGGTTTACGTCCGTCCCGACAAGCTGGAAATGGCAGACGCGCTAGCGGACATCCTCCGCACCTCCGTCCGGGAAGGCGACGCGGTGGGTTCCGCCGATACGGGCGCCACAGCCCTCTGTGTGGGCGGAGCGGCTGACGGCATCAAAAACCGGATGCACAATCTTTTGTCCGACGCGGCGGAACTCGACTGGCGGCTCGCCTCAGAACTCCGTTTCGGATTCTGCGATCGCGGGCGATTCCGGGATGTGTCGATCCACCGGATCCGTCCCGTAGGGCGTCCGATCACCGAACCGACTTCCCGTCTTTTCGCCACATTCCGGAGACTGGGCCTGATCGCCGCCCGACGATAGGGGCAGGAGCCACCACACACGCCATCTTTCTTCTTACCTTCACCGGAATCAGATGCCGGATGTTCAGTAAAAAAGGGGAAACCGGATGCTGATCGCCACATTCGGCGCATCGGGGGTCACACCCGCGGCCACATTGACCATAAAAAAGAATTTCGGACTGACATTGTATGTTCCCCCGAACAGGACAGATCCCAGCTGCAGGATCCGGGTCAGGGGAACCTGCACCCCGTTCTCCGAAGGGGGCCAGATTGTCATCTGGTCGTAACCGACGGTAAAGATGGTTTTCTGGCTGAAGGAAAACCATCCGCCGAAATTCAGGTCGGTCGCGTTTCCCGGATTGATGGTTCCAAGCGCCCCACCGAAGTTTCTTGAGAATTCATAGATATAATTCAGGTTGGCATAGAAAACGACCGGAGAGATGGGAAAAAAAATGGAAAGACCGGGTTCCAGCGACCAGAATCCGGTTCCTGTCGGGAGATCGTTCAGAAGCCCGGTTGCGGAGTTCACCGGAATGGTAAAAGGGTTGCTCCCCGTCGTGGATTTGGCCATGACGTTTCCCATCAGGAGCATCCCGAGAAACGGCGTGGAATTGAATTGGTAATGAACGCCGTAATCGATATCCCCCAGGCCGCGCCCGAACTGATTCGTCAGCGTCGGAGCGCCCGTCCCGCCCGACGAGGTCACAGGAGACGTCACCGCCGTCTGGGTCCGATAGACATAGGGAACATCCGCCTCCAGCTCGAGTTTGTCCGTCACACCCAGAAACACGGCGATCATCTCGATATAGTAGTCATCGTCCACCCGCTGGATATTGACCCCCGTCGACGACGGCAGAATCGGAAAAAGAGAAAAATTCTGGGACGCCACCTGTGTCGAGGTGTTATGGAGGTACAAAAAAACGTTCTCCACCTCCACCTTACCGGCCGGAAGAAGGAGGTACGTTCCTTTCCGGCGTTTCCGGCCCTGGACGGTCACGACCCTTTCCGGCGGCGGAGGCGGGGAGGGCCTGGAAGGGGCCGTCTTGAACGCGACAACTTCGTCCGGCAGGAATCCGACGACATGAACGATGCGGTGGCGCCTCCAGCAGGATTCCCGGTGGTCCGAACACAAAAGCCGCCCCGGAATGGATCGTTTGCCAAAAGAAACGACATGGATTCTTCGCGGATCGATCCCGAGTCCGGTCAGATATCGTTTGGCCGTCCTTCCCCGCGCGAGCCCCAGGCGGAAGTTGTAATTCTGGTTTCCCCGTTCGTCGGAATGTCCGATCAGCAGGACTTCCACCTCGGGATGGCGGCGGAGAAGAGCTGCATCCTCCTGCAGGGTCTTCCGATCAATACGGGTCAAATAGGCTTTTCCGGTCGAAAACGTGAGGTCTTTCCGGGACAGCTCCCTTAACTGTCGAAGGAGTTTCCGGTCATGTTGCCGGAGCCGTTCCTGCCGGGTGGTATTGTCGTCCGATGAGGCGGCCACGGCAACGTCTCCGGGAGACACGGACAGGGGAAAGAGCACCCCCAGACAGAAGAAAAGGGCAGCCAACCGCCTCTTCCCCCCCCGTGAAAGGGCGTCCCATATCTGTTTTCCAGCATAATGGACAGGGAATCGGTCCAAAATGATTTCTCCCCGAATAGATTGCGCCCGGCTCAGAAATAAAGGGGGACCCGAAAACTGATCTGGATATTCGGGGCATCGGGCGTCACCCCCACTTCCACATTCAGCAAATAGAAAAAATACCGGCTGACGTTATAGGAGTACCCGAACACCAGGGATCCCAGCTGCAGAACCTGGGTCAGGGGGATCTGCGTGCCGTTCTGGGTCGGCGGCCAGAGTGTCATCTGGTCATACCCGACATCGAACGATGTCTTGTCGTTCAGGGAAAAACCGGCTCCAAAACTGAGGTCGGTGGCGTTTCCGGGGTTGATTGTTCCGATGTTTCCGCCAAAATTGGCGGAAAAGTTGTAGATATACGCGGCATTGGCATAAAAAACCACCGGATCTGACGGATAGATCGCGGTAATGGACGGCTCCACGGACCAGAACCCCGAACCCGTGGGCTGGGCCGTGAGAAGCCCGGTCTTGGAACTGATGGGGATCGTGAAGGGGTTCGTCCCGTTGTTGGCTTTTCCGATGACATTGGCTAAAAAAAAGGCTCCGCCGAACCCCGAATGGTTGAGCTGTTCATGAAACCCGAACTCGATATCTCCCAGTCCGTTCCCGGTCGTTCCCGTCTGGAGAAGATTTCCGGAACCGCCATTGATCGGATAGGACAGCACGTTTTCCGTCCGATAGACGTAGGGCACGTCGATTTCGGCTTCGAGATTGTTTGTGATGCCATAGTAAAACGTCAGGACATCCATGTAGATGTCCTGCTCGACGGATTCAACGTTGATGGTTCCGATCAGGACAGCCGGGATGACGGTAAACCCTTGCAAGGCAACCTGGGTAGCGGAGTTGTGAACATACTCGAAGGTATTTTCGACGAGGAGTTTCCCTTGCGGCACCAGAATGCCCGTATTGGTCACAAGGGTTTCCACCTGGGGGGCCTTGTTCTTTTTCTTTTTAGGGGCCTGGCCTACGGGAAATGGTGCGGGGGAGGGCTGGGGAGCGGTTTTTTCCTGTTTCTTTTTTTTCTTTTTCTGCTCATCGGTCGGGGAGGCGAATGGAGCGGCATTGTCCTGATCGTTTTGGGCGAGGGTCTGGATGGTCTTCGAATCAGGCAAGGCCGGCTCTCCGGCGAAGGACGCGCCCGTCCACCCCTCCCCGCCCGACAGGAAACACCAGAGCACCCAAGCCAGGGCCGCAATCCGGACATTGCTCACAATCAAGCCTTCCAGGACAAAGCCGATCAGTTTCAATGCGAAAGGAAAACACAAACCCAGGTTCAGACAAAAAACGAAGCGTCCGTTTCAGGCAATGATCACGACTGGCTTCTCTCCCCCTTCCGGTGGCTCCCGTCCGGATCTCATGACGATCTGAGGCTTCATCCGTCCGGAAAACGTGAAAGGACTCTTCTCCGAAACATTCATCAATGCTTTCCGGCCAGACCTTGTGCGTTATTGCCCTGCAGGGATTCCGTACCGTCCATGGGGTATTTTGCCTCGTCCCACAACTTGACGCCCTGGGCTGTCGAAGGAATGACGATCACGGGATTGTTTCCCCTCCCCCTCTTTTCCAGTACAGGGTTTTTGACAGGCGGCTGAACGAGAAGGACCTCCTGCTTTCCGGGAGGTCCGGCTGATTGTTCCTGTTCAGCTGCCTGAAGGTCCGGCGGACCGCAGGCTATCGCCCATCCGGCAGCCAGAACGCTGCCGACAAGGATAAAAACAATTTTTTTCCGGTGTTTCTTGTAATGCCCCAGCGTCATCAGAAACCTCCGCTCTGAACGTAGGCGTTTTTCAGCAATTCCCTCAACGATCAAGGAAACGCGATGCCTCGAGCATACTGTTGAGGCTCAGCGCATGGGTCACAGCACCAACATTGGTAGCCGTCCCGTTCATCGTGACCACATTATGGATCACGAGATTGCTCGCGGCGTTCTGGAGAACGGAAATAATGCCCGATGAATTGCCGAACGCCATGGGGGAAACAAGGTTCTTGACAGTGTTCCCCGATCCGGACGGTTCGATCTGGACCACGTAACTGTATGATCCGTTGCCGGTCGGGGAAGCGCCTTTGGCCGGAACAGACTGGATCGTGATCGCGGGGGGGGTGGAGGAAGACGATGATACCTTCAGGGACGGGAACGAAGTTGCGTTTGTCGCCTGTTGGCTCCCGTGGCTATTGGATGTCAGGACATTGTTCGAAACGTTTTTTGAACCGCTATCTGTGGTCGTGGAGACCGTCGCGCTCACCTGGGGTGTCCCGTTACCCGTTGAACTCTGGAAAGGGTTGCTTCCGGTTTCCACCAGAAGTTCGTTCCCCACTGTCTGGAGAATCGTCTTGACCATCAGTGCGCCGTTGACAAAGGTCGAACTTTCAATTCCGAACGAGAAGTTGATCCCTCCCCATGAAAAGCCCCCGCGCATGCCGGCCAGGACACTGTCCGGAACCGGACGGACCCCCGGGGTGGATCTCTCCGGGGAAGCACCGCGGGACTGAACGGGAAAAATCAGTAAAGAGCCAAACAAGACGACCCCGGCAAGAAGAACGCCCGATATCTTCTTCAGGGATTGCAAAAGAGGAGAATGATGGACACGCATGCGAATGCTCCCTTTTTCGTTTTCTCCTTCAGGGAATGCCGATCTTCGCAAATCCGCCCAGCTGGAACTGGTTTGGCCCGGGAACGACAAGCAGCTGGGTGGACAGGGGAAGATTGTTCTGGACAATATTTGATGGAACGCTGATGTTGACGGTATTCCAGTCCTGGGGGTTGTTGAACGTCTTACGGGTAATGAGGATATCCGGACCTTCGTGAATCACAAAGACGATCCCGTTTTTCCAGAGCGTCAGGAAATGCTTCCTGCTGTCCATTCGAAGTCCCATCGCCGGATCGCCGATCAGAACGTTCTGATTCGATATACCCTTCACGACAACAAAATGCTTGTATCCGTTCACCTCGATCAGGACGATGGCGGGCAGACGGAGCTCCATGAGCTTGCCCAGGGAAAGCCTGTAGCCGTCTGACTTGTACCCGAGGGAGGAGAGATATCTCTTGATGTCCAATAAGGAAAAACCGTGTTTCTGGATCTTTTTCTTGTCCCCTGTCTTGTACATGTACTGGAAAGCGGCCGTTTCGGTTGTCGGACGGAGGTATTCATAGGTCAAAAGCGTCGCCACCGCCGCCGATCCGCAACTGAAATCAAACCTCTGCCGCACGACATCCCGGAACTTGAGTTCGGCATAGCTCTGGGAAGGGACAGTCAGAACGCCAGTCGGCGTGGAGTTGAAAAAAATAACCCCGGCCCGGACCCGGCCGGGAGAACACAGAAAGAGGAATAACCCGAGACAGGAGACAAAAAAGAGGGCGCAGCCCCGGAGGATCGCAGACCACGCCGCTCCTTTTTCCGCTGGAAGGGCGACCTTCTCCCCCTCTGTTTCTTCGTCCGGTACAACCGGTTGACCACAATCCATCGCAGAGCTCTCTTTCGCCGCGACATTGCCGGCGTGGCTGCCACCACTCGCGAACGACTATTTGACAAATTTCAGATTCAGATTGACGCTACTGTCGATCACAACGTTGTTTCCCGAATTCTGAATGACATTTACAATGCCCGCATCTCCCGAAAAAGCATTTCCCTTGATCCCGTTGTCAATCGACTCTCCGGCATTCATGATCGTCGGATTTTGCGTCAGGGAAGCCGGATCGAGAGAGATATTTCCCAAGCCCGCCCCCCGGATGCTATCCAGTTTCTGACCGGCTTCCGGAGATCCCAGGTGTCCCCCGATTGACTGACTTTCCAGGGGGGCCTGTTGTGACGTGGCGGTTACGGGAGGAGGCGCGCTGATTCCCGCAAGCCAGAACATCCAGATGGCTGACACGACAAACCGTTTCATACCCCTACCCTCGCCCTTTCGGGCCGGCACCGGCAACGCACCCAAGGAAAAAGGGGGCGACGCCCCCTTTACCCGTTTAGTGGAGACCCGCGCTGTTGTTGACATTGACTGTCTGCATCGAAGCGTTGTTCACGCCGGATTCCTGGCTGACGTTCATGACGCCTGACGCGTTTTCGAAGGCATGGTTGTTGATGCTGTTCGGATTGTGCTTGTCATAAATAGCCGCGTGCTGATTGTTGGTCACCGTCTGAGCCAGATCGTTTTTCGAAAGGGCGTTCCCTGAAATGTTCACGGATTTTGAATGGGAATTGGAATTCGTCTTGCTGATCCCGATATTGCCCACTGTCACTGAAGTCGTGTTGGTCTTTGTCATGCTTTCATTTCCATTGCTGTAGGCGGAAGCGGAGGAGTTGGACTTTGAAGTCGACCCGGCATTGGAACCCGAAGAGGAGTTGGAGTTGTTGTTGGTGTTTGTGTTGTTGGTGTTGCTGTTGTTTCCGCTGTTCGAACCAGGCGCTGCCTGGACCGCAAGCGGCAAGGACAGGAAAGCAACGGCTGTCAGGACGGCAAACGTTTTTTTCATTTCCATGGCTGTAACCCCTCATTGTGAAAGGTGAAGTTTCCTTGAGAATAAACCCTTCGTTTTTGCGGCTGCGGACATTCCGCAAACCCACCGGTTCGTGTTCAATACAAACGGCGTGCCAGACAGAAATCTACCTGCATGGAAGCCGTTTTCTAAAAACAATTCCGTCAAAATCCTGTTTCTGCAGTGTTCTTTCGGGTTTGTGACCCGTCTTTCCCTGTATGGAAGCCGACTTTCTTGCCAACCCGATCCGGACACGACAGAATCAGAATCCGCATATGTCCACTTTTCCGGACAGAAGGGGGATCATCTTCCCGACGGTTGCTCCCGGGAAAATCGTCACAGATTCAGGAAAACAGCTGTCCTCGATGGTTTTCCGGAAAAATGGACAATGGCGTCGGGCGCATATCACGAGGATGATCCGGCAATCCGGGAGGAAGACGGGAGAAAATCAGAGGATGATGTTGTGCTTTTTCAGAAGTTCATAGAACGTCGTGCGCGTGATCTCCAATTCCTGGGACGCCCGGGAAACGTTGTTCCCGAATTTCTGGAGGGCAGCCTGAAGGGCTTCTTTTTCCACATGTTCCCGGATTTCCCGAAGCGTTTTACCCTGAGGTCGGGAAGCCATGCGATTACCGTCCAGCTGGAGGTCATGGGGGACAATATAGGGGCCGTCGCTCATCAGGACGGCGCTCTTGACCTTGTTGATCAGTTCCCGGACGTTTCCGGGCCAGGAGTAAGACTGTATCGCTTCCATCGATTCCGGAGAAAATCCTTTCAGATCGGGGGAGTAATCCGCGGAAAAACGCCTGAAGAAATATTGCGCGATCAGTCCGATATCGCTCCCCCTTTCCCTCAGGGGGGGAAGACTGATCCGCAGAACGTTGAGCCGGTAATAGAGGTCTTCGCGGAAGCGCCCTTCCTTGCAGGCTTTCTCCAGATCGATATGGGTTGCGGCAATAATCCGGACGTCAACAGAAATTTCGGGCGATCCTCCCACCCGCTGGATTTTTCCGAACTGAAGGACACGGAGCAGATTGACCTGAAGCTCGAATGGCATGTCACCGATCTCGTCCAGCATGATCGTTCCATGGTTCGCCGCCTCTATATAGCCGATTTTCCGGGCATGCGCTCCGGTAAAGGCCCCTCTTTCATACCCGAAGAGTTCCGACTGGATCAGGTTACTCGGGATGGCTCCGCAGTTCAGTGTCACAAAGGGTCCCTTCGCCCTTTTCGAACGTTCATGGATCGCCCGGGCCACCAGCTCCTTTCCGGTACCGCTCTCCCCCGTGATCAGGACACAGGCGTCCACACCCGAGATTTTCCGGATGTTACGAAAACAGTCCAGCATGGCCGGGCTGGAGCCCACCATGTCAAACTCCGGCGGATGATCATCCGCCATATCTGCGTTATGCTCCAAGGCTTTCAGGCAGGCCATGCCATGGACATGACCCATAATGATTCTCAACCGATCCAGGTCGATGGGTGTCCTGTGGAAATCAAAACAATGCTCGCTCACCAGTCGCATGATATCGCGTTGTTCGGGCACACCCTGTTCCAGAAGCGCAATCCACCGGACGGACTTGTCCGGAACGTCCGCGAAAAACTGCCGGGCGTCCTGAATCCCGTTCTTGCCCAGACACAACAGTCCCAGGTACACCGTGTTTCGTCGGTTCGCTTTCAGCAGGTCTTCGGGTGAACGGACGGGAAGGAAAGACCATTCGGTTTTCAGGGCGGAGACCACATCCCCTGACAAAGGGTCACCCTCCGGAGCATAGATAAAGGCTTTCCGCGAAAGAGGACCAAATCTCTGACCCACGGGAGACAGGGAAGCAGGACACATCATATTCGCATCCTTCAGAATGACCGGCAGCCGCAATCCAGCGACGCATGCCGGAATCGCACCGGAGCGGGAGAAGGCCGGAAAACCCTAAGCCGAATACCAGAAAACAATCGGACCCGATCTTCCCGCAACTCAAGACAGTCCGGACGATACCCCTTTTGGGAGTAACCCTACCATCCAAGCATCATGTTTCCGGATAGGCTATTCAAAAAAAATCATTATGGATGATGTGAAATATAGACCTATTTTTTAAAAATTCAAGTCAAAATAAAGTATAAAAATAAACATGATCAATATGTAAAATTAATTGACACTTAACGCATCCTACTAAAGTAGGATGCCCGCAAAAAACCGGACGGACCCCCACTGGAAAGGAGGACGCTACTCCCTGTCGGAGCGGTTTTTCCCAAACGGAGGACCGACTGCCGGTAGGAAAGGACTTCTCTCGGTTCCCTCCGGGCAATCCGTTCCGGAACAATCTGTTGTTGGTGGGAAAACAAGTGGATCCTGTCTTTATAGACTCAATCAGACGGGCGGGAAAGACGAATGGCGGGTGATCGCGGTTCCCGGAGAACGATCATCCCTGCCTCCGGCTTAACGAAGGATAAAAAGTGAACGTTCAGCCGGAGCGATTCAGACCGGCGCGGATCAATCCGGTCCGACACAGACAAAAAAGGAAGACGGGACGGCCCCGTCTTCCTGATAGAACGCAAGGCAACTCAGACGCAGGGCTTTCAAAAATCACGGCACAACAATCCCTGTTCCCGACAGAGCAAGGGACCGTTACGACCGGTGTTGAACACCAGCCGCGGCGCTGGAGGACGTCGCACCGTGCCGTGAATTTCTTCCGGACAACGTTACTTCAGGGACGCTACCCCGATATACTCGGGCTTCAGGTTGGAAGCGGATTCTTCATGGACCGGTTGCTTGGAAACCCAGTCCGCTCCGCCGGCAACACAATCCATGTCTCCTCCACATCCGAGACTTCTCTCGTACATCACAGCTTCCCAGGCCTGTTTTTCAGTAATCTGTCCGGCACTGACAAAACCCACCATGGCCGGCTGAAGAGGAGACCCGTTCGACACGACCCAGAACATCTCGCCGGAAGTCCGGACCTGCTCAAACTGATGGTTTGTGAAATTCCGCGGACTGGGGTCCATTCCGGCAGCACCCGGGCCGTCACCCTTGCCCCCCACTCCATGACAGGTATAACAGGTGCCCGCTCCGTTGAAAACCTCTTTCCCCTTGGCGATAATAGCCGCGTTGACGGGAAAAGGGGGTTTCATGGCTTTTGCGGCCGCTATCTGGTCCGCGGGGACCCGCGGTTTCAGAATATCCAGCTCAGCGGAATAGGCCGTCACTGTCAGAAGGCTCACGGCTGCTGCACCCAGAACTGCTCCTGCCCACTTCTTCATAATCGATCCTCCCGAAAAACAACTGTTGGATTCCGATGTCATGCAAGAAACCGGGTCTTTCCGAAGACAAGACACGGCTCAAATGACAGAAGTTGGAAATTGGATTTTTTCCGGACCGTTGACACCATGACCCGGCGGCACGTATCCCTCAGGAAAGACAGAACATTCCGTCCCCGCTTGGACCCGGAGAAACAACATTGATAAAGCCACCCTGAATGAGGATACTTGTTAA
>DAHWKF010000062.1 GCA_027343785.1 Leptospirillum sp.
GAGTTTCAACCTCCAAACCGGATCGGGACTGGTTCAGGGGATTCCCCACACGGTCTGCCGGCTTCTTCAGAGAGCCGACGGCTACGGGTATTCATTGGTAACGACCAACAGAAAGGAGAGCGCATTCCTCCCCGCCGTGAACGGCGAGGGTTCCAATGCGCGCAGAGGATGAAAAGGGAGACGGCCCCTCTTAATACTGCAGCCAAACCCCTTCAGGGAACGGGCAAAGGCATGATGGGATTGATGATGGGGGCAAGGGCCGCGATTCCGTTCAGGGATATTGTGAATCCGAATCCTGTCTGGGCAGGCAGCGGAGCCGGTTCCTGGACAACGTAATACATAAAGGCCGCACTCCAGCACTTCCCGTTGTATCCTCCGTTAAATGACTCCATCTGAATGCCTCCTGACGGGCCTCCTCCCAGGTCGTCATAATAGGCAATTCCCCCAAAAAGCCCCATCTTGGTGGTCACATTGATGGCGGGCACAATGAAATTCACGTTTTCTGGCTGATCATATCCAACCGTAATGGCTGTCGGACTGAAGAAATTTCCCATCATGGGTACAGCTCCCTGTCGGATGGATGTCTGTCCGATCTGGAACTGAAACATGACCGGCGCATCGATCAACGCTGCCTGATTGAGAACGATCGCCGTATCCTCCGTCTGAAAATCCCCTTGCTGTGGATTGAAAAACCCTTCTCCGAACACCGAGACAGGATTCCCGGGCAAAATGTGGGCCGAAGCGTAAATGGGGGAAAAAGGCTGGTTCAGAGGCACAAATGGATTGGGAAGCAATTGTCCCGCATAGTTGACCGGCGTCGAATTGTAGGGTTCTGTCCCCAGCTGGTAATCTTCGGCCAGTTTCACTGACAGAAGCTCTTCCGGCCCGCCCGAACCGGAATAGAAAAAACGGTTTGTCACAGAATAATAAAGAGAGTTCATTCCCAGAATATTATCGGTAAATCCGCTCTGGATAATGGGGGTTTCGTTATTCTGGGGGGCATATTCGAAATCGCTGTCAAACTGGATTTGGTGGGTCAATGTTCCGCCTCCCAGAAAAGACGGAAGCGTAAAGTTTCTTTCGAGCGTCGATTCGGCAGTCATTCCGAAGTTCGGGATTGTTTGGTTATAAGGCGACAGAGTGGTGTTTGTCGTACTGTAAGCGGCTTCCAGGATACGGGCATGCGGTGAAACGATCAGTCCCCCGTCTGCCAGAGAAAAGCTCCCGTCAAAACTGGGTTCGATCACACCCCTCTGAAGATATATCGAACCCGTCTGGAACATGACTCCGGAAAGAAACGACGAGAAATAGAAAGGGGAATCACCCAGCCTGTAGTCGTAAAGGTTGCTGCTCCCCTGCGGAAGCTTTGATACAGTGGTATTAAGCCCTGGAAAAATATCCTCATTATATTCACCGGTCAGGCTGACCTCGCTGTTGTCACCGTAATAGTTCGCAAACACGCTCGACATCATCATGGGGCTGAATGTCATCGTACTGCCCGCACTCATCAGCTGATAGAAATCCTGGGCGCTCACATAATTGATATTTCCCACGACAGTGCTGTTTTCCCCCATATAGGAGTAAAGGTCCGTCGTCGACATGATGTTCGACCTGAGTCCGAGAGCCGGATCATTGACGCCCTGTTGCAGGATATTGAAGCTCAGGTTCTGGACGCTGGAGATGGATTGCCGATAAGTGATCCCCTCTCCCAGACCGAAATTCGACATTTCGTCAAAAGCGAAGGTCAGGTCATAGGAGGGATCCAGATTCCAGAAAAAGGAGTCGTAGAAGACAACGCCCTGAATGTTGTTGAACTGAACAAACGGAAACAGGAAGCCGGACTTCTTTGGAGCGGTGGGGAAGGAGAAGTATGGGAGATAGATTGCCGGAATTCCCTTGATGTCCAGCGTATCCCCGGCACTGGAAAAATGATCTCCCAGAAAGACATCCCCGCTATTTGTCGACAATAACCAGTCGGGAGAGGAGTCCGGGAGACAGTCGCAGGTGGTTACCCCCCCCTTGACCACATGAAAATGATCGGGGGTCACCCGTTCGATGGTCTGGCCATGGATATAATAGGTATATAACTGCCGGATATTCCCCTGCGTGTAGTACTGGGTTGTCTGGACCTTTCCGTTGAATACCGTCGCGTGCCCCGTCGAGAGGTTCATCCGCATCCGAGGTCCCGTCATCAGCGTCTTGGGAGCCCTGAAACGGACATGGCCTGATGCCCAGACAACGTTGGTGCGTTTGTTCAGGATCAGTTCATCCGCCTGAAGATAAAGGTTTCCCCGCTGAAGAAATGCATGACCGTTCGCATGGATCAGATGGGTCTTGTGATTGAAACGGATATGGTCGGCCAGGACGGAAACCTTGTCGGACTGACCCGCGTTCTGCGACACTTCTTCCGCATCGGCATTCCATAAACCGTCAAGCCAGGGGGAAAACAGTAACGCAATCGCGATCACGACCCTGAAAAAACAAGACGCAAGCAGTGACCCGCAGGTTCTGGTCACGATGGAAGGGCGGCGGTGCTTCGCTCACCGGCAGAAAGCGGAGAGTCATCCCCGGAGCGCCATTTGCGGACAGCACCCACAAGATAAAGGGAACCGGTCACCACCAGCAGGCGATCGGGGTCAGATGCGACCCAGTCGAAAGCCGACCGACACATCGCATCAAACGGGCCCTGAACAACACCAATATCCGGCTGATGTTTGCGCATGGAATCCCGGATCCTCACTGGATCGACTCCATCCGCACCGGGAGGGGAGACGAGAAAAAACTGATTTCCGGCACCGGCAAGGATTTTGATGATAGACTCCCAATCCTTGCCGTTCAGAAAACCGGCCAGAAACCCGACCTGTTTGGGTTGTCGCGACACATTTCCGATCTGTTTCACCAGATGGTGGGCTGCTTCAGGGTTATGCGCTCCATCCAGGTAGGCATTGATACCGGGAACTTTTTCCCACCGGCCAGGGTGAGTAACGTTTTCCAGGGCTTGACCGATGGACTGAGCCGATACGGTCCAGGGGCTCTTTTCAAGAACGGCCATGGCAGAAAGGAGATTGTGGATCTGATATTCGGCCGTCAGGGACGTCTGGTATGTTCCGGATAACGGACCACCAGCGTAAGAGAATCTGCGAAGACCTTTCCTTTCGACACCTTCCCACTGTCCGTTAAAATCACGTTCATAAAGAACCGACACAAAGCCGATCCGGGATTCGTGTTTCGACCATTCCGTCAAACACCCGGGTGGGACATTTGCGACAAAAGGCTTGCCCTTTCGTCCGATAGCCGCCTTTTCACCCAATATCTTCTCCAACGTATCTCCCAGGATTTCCGTATGGTCTTTCGCAAGAGAAGTCAGGACGGAAACAGACGGAGTGCAAACGGAAGTCGCGTCCCAACGTCCGCCCATACCCACTTCAAGGATGGCCAGTTCAATAGCGGCAAGTTTGAAAACCAGGAAGGAAACGGCCGTCAGGGTTTCGAAAAAAGTCAGGGTTACTCCCAGATCTTTCTGGACCCGGCAAACTTCCCCCAGAGAATGGAGAAACGGGTCCACCCCTACAAGATTTCCTCCAATTCGAATTCTTTCCCTTAAATCCAGTAAGTGGGGGGAGGTATAAAGGCCTGTTCTATAGCCAGCCTGACGAAAAATCGCATCTAGAATGACACTTGTCGAGCCTTTGCCGTTTGTTCCGGTAATCTGGATGGCTGCATAACTGTCTTGCGGATGACCCAGCCTTGCGAGAACCCTTGTAATAGAGTCCAGTTCCGGATGAATTCCGTGGCGCGTCAGGGAAGCCAGGTATTTTTGGGCCGAAAGCAGGTTCTGAAAGTCCAATCATTCCCCGCCTTCTTCCCCGATCGATACAACAGAAGGACATTGCTGGCCGGATGATGAAAAAATACACATCAGCTGGGAAAGGGTTTCCTTGAGACGCCCCCTTTCGACCACCATATCGAGGAAGCCGTGGGAAAGCAGAAATTCCGCCCGCTGGAATCCTTCCGGAAGCTGTTGCTTGATGGTCTGTTCAATCACCCTGGGTCCGGCAAAACCGATCAGGGAACGCGGCTCCGCCAGGATGACATCTCCGAGCATGGCAAAACTGGCGGTCACGCCGCCAAACGTCGGATCGGTCAGCACGGAAAAGAACGGGACGGCAGCGTGGTGGAGACGGCTGATCACCGCGCTTGTTCGCGCCATCTGCATGAGGGAAAAAATACCTTCCTGCATTCGGGCTCCACCGGAAGAGGTCACAAGGATCAGCGGCATGCGTTTTTCCAGAGATCTTTCGGCAGCGCGGACGACCTTTTCACCTACGACGGACCCCATACTACCGCCCATGAAACCGAAGGAAAAGACACCCAGGACGGCCGGCTTTCCCGATATGGAACATTCCCCTATCCGGATAGCGTCGGAAAGGCCGGTCTTTTTCTGTGCCGCCTTCAGGCGGTCGGTATACTTGATACTGTCCGTAAAGCCCAGGGGATCAACCGACTCGATGTTCTGGGCAAACTCCGAATAACTACCGGGGTCTGACAGCTGAAAAATCCTTTCCTCGACGGTGATGGGAAAGTGGTAATTGCATTTTGGACAGACTTTTCCCGCTTTTTCGACTTCTTTCCGGTAGACAATTTGTCGACAGAGGGAACACTTGATCCACAGTCCCTCGGGAACCCGGACTTTTTTTTCCGAATCCGCCGGCTTGTTGTCTTCCGTTCCGCCCTCAGGCTCACGGGAACGTGAGCGTGTCAGCCAACCCATTCAAAAACCTCCTGAATGTCCATTCCGGGATGATTCCGGCAGACCTTTCCCTCATACACCCGCAGTGGTAAGGGAAGGAGCGGATCGCGCGGCATCACAAAATGCGGCCAGCAGGGACTGCCAGCGATCCGGGTCAGTCTCTTCCCGAACAAGACGTGAACCTACAATGACCCCGTCGGCGACTCCCAGCACTTTTGACGCCACATCCGGGGACTGGATTCCAAACCCTACACATACGGGAGAATCTGTCAGAAGCCGGATCCGGGAGACAAGGCGTGAGACCGTTCCGGTTTCCGACAATTCTTTACCCGTTGTACCCAACAAAGAAACAAGGTAAATAAAATCCTCGGATCTTGCAACAATCCTTTTCATCCGCCCGTCCGAAGTGGTGGGCGCAACAAAAGGGATGAGGGACATCCCTCCGGCATGAAAAATCCGTCTCACAAATCCGGCATCCTCGAATGAGAGGTCCGGAATAACGGCTCCCCGGATACCTCCGGCCCTCTGTGCCAGCGCTACGAACTGGTCCAGTCCGATCGACAGGAACAGATTGAAATAGGTCATCAGATATACAGGGGGACGCTCGTCGGATGGAACCCCCTCGAGCCACGACAACAGGTTCCTTAAAGTCGTCGAAGGCGCCAGTGAACGACGGGCGGCCTCCTGTATGACGGGGCCATCGGCGGTGGGGTCCGAAAAAGGGACACCCAGTTCAACAGCCCACACCCCTTCGCTCCTGGCGGCTTTCAATAATTTTCGGGTGGTTTCGAGATCCGGATCGCCGGCCATGAGATACGGGATCACTTTCTTCCCGGAAAACACCCTTTTCGAAGACTTCCTGTTCATGAAAAAGTGACCCCCTTGATCCGTGCAACTTCCATGACATCCTTGTCTCCCCGGCCGGAGAGATTGGCGACAACGACCCGTGAAGGACCTAATTGTCGGGCTAACCGGATTGTCCAGGCAATGGCATGGGCACTTTCAAGCGCGGGAAGAATCCCCTCGGAACGGCAGAGCATCTCAAAAGCCTCCATCGCTTCTTCATCCCCGACAGAAGAAAAAGCAATCCGGCCCGTATCATGGTAATAGGCCAGTTCCGGGCCCACCGCGGAGTAGTCAAGACCCGCCGACACGGAATGCGTTTTTTCGATTTGACCATCCCGGTCCTGGAGGACATATGTTCTCGATCCCTGGAGCACACCCACCTTTCCCGTCTGAAAACGGGCGGCGTGTTCGCCGGGATTGAGGGAACGGCCTCCGGCTTCCACTCCGTAAAGAGCGCAATCAAGATCGGACAAAAAAGGGTAGAAAAGTCCCATGGCGTTGCTTCCTCCACCTACGCAGGCGACAAGCGCATCCGGCAGTCGGCCTTCTTTCGCAAGAATCTGTTTTCGGGCCTCCCGTCCGATCACAGACTGGAAAGAGCGTACCATCAGGGGAAACGGGTGGGGACCAAACGCCGTCCCCAGGACATAATGGGTCGTCATCACCGACTGAGACCAGTCCCGCAGGGCTTCGCTGATAGCATCCTTCAGGGTTCTCGTTCCCTGATCCACCGGACGGACAGTCGTTCCCAGAAGATTCATCCGAAAAACATTCAGGGATTGTCTCCGGACATCCTCCGACCCCATGTACACATCACATTCAAAACCGTAACGGGCCGCCACTGTCGCCGTAGCGACTCCATGCTGCCCGGCGCCTGTTTCCGCAATCAGCCTCTTTTTCCCCATCCGCCGGGCAAGAAGGGCCTGACCAACCGTATTATTGATCTTGTGAGCCCCGGTATGATTCAGGTCTTCCCTCTTGAGATAGATGCGCGCGCCTCCCACCTTATCGGACAAGGCGGTCGCGCAGTAAAGGGGAGTGGGGCGACCCACATAATCCCTGTAAACCTCCTCCATCTCCCGGTGAAAAGACTTGTCCTTCCACGCAAGCCGGAATGCGGTCTCAAGCTCATAAAGCGCCTCGATCAGGGACTCGGAAACATACCGGCCGCCAAATTCTCCAAAATAGCCCCGCTTGTCCGGAAGAGAAGATGGTCTTCTGAACACCGGCGCATCCACCTTGTCATTCCCCCGCATTCAGCCGAACCTCCTCCATAAACCTTTCGATTTTGCCTGCATCTTTTTTTCCCGGCTCGGATTCGACGCCCGAGGCGACATCCACCCCAAAAGGGCGAACCGTCCTGACGGCATTTCCCACATTGCTTGCGTTCAATCCCCCTGAGAGAATCAGGGGAGCCCGGAAAGGAATATTCCGGAGAAGCGTGTAGTCCCATGCCTGGCCGTTTCCTCCGGGAAACCTGCCAACGGCGCACTCAAACAGAAAATGCGTCGCCCCCTTGAAGGGCGCAAAGGGCCCTTTCGGTACTCCGTCCTCCGGGAGTATTTTCCGGACATCAATCCAGGGGATGCCCAGTTTTTCGATTCGGGGGTACCAGTTGTCGGGGAATGGTTCCCCGTGCCACTGGATCATGTCCAGCCCCGCTCCGGTGGCCGCCTTTTCCAGAAAGTCCCAGTCCGTCTCGACAAAGACCCCCACTTTCAGGATGCCGGAAGAGACGGATCGGACAATCTGTCGCGCCTCTTCCAGACTGACATTTCTCCGGGAGCGGGAATAAAATATCAGACCTATGGCGTCCGGGCGAAATGAACTCGTCATCTTGGCATCATTTGCGGATGTAATTCCACAAATTTTAATCCACATCCAGCAAGAACTCCCTTAGCGCTGCGCCCGGATCGGGGGCAGCCAGAAAAGATTCTCCAACCAGAACTGCATCATAGCCCAATTGCTCCATCCGGATTCTGTCCCGCGCGCCTTTGAGACCACTCTCCGCTACACGCAGAACATCCGGCGGAATATGAGGAACCAGTTTTTCCGAAAGATCCATATTCATCCTCATTGTGTCGAGATCCCGGTGATTGACGCCAACCAGGTCCGCCCCGGCATCGAGTGCCTGATCCAGTTCTTCCCTGGAATGGACTTCGATCAGAGAGGAAAGTCCCAGACATCGGGCAAGACCGATCAGTTCGGCCAGTTTCAGGGGAGAGAGGATCCTGACGATCAACAACACAATATCCGCACCCATCGCCCGGCTTTCCCATATCTGGTAAGGGGTCAGCAGAAAGTCCTTCCGCAGAAACGGGACGCGGTTTTCGGGGTCTAGCTTGTCTTTCAGTCTCCGCAAGTCATTCGGAGATCCCCCAAAAAATGGTCCGTCTGTCAGGACGGAAATTCCCGAAGCCCCATTGGCAAGATAACCGGAGACGATTGACTCAGGTTCGTAAGGGTCCCGAATCACCCCCCGGGAGGGGGATCTTCCCTTTGTCTCTGCGATGGTCCGGACTCCGCGCCCCCTTTGCCAGGCGTCACGCAAGGACAGGGGTTTCCGGGAAGCATTTCGAACGGTTTCCTGGAGGCGAAAAAGAGGTTGTTCCCGTTCGGCTTTTTCGACTTCGGCAAGCTTGGACTGAACAATTGTGTTCAGGAACGGATGGTCTTTGACAGGTCGATCCATGAATCCAGAATCTCCAGTGGTTTACGGGAAAAAATAACATCGCGGGCCAGATTCGCACCTTCGGCGGGAGAGGAAACGCGACCACACGTCCAGAAACCCAGGGCCGCATTGGCAAGCGTCACATCCAGAAATGGGCCCGGCGTCCCTTTCAGAACTTTTCGGAGGATCTCGGCGTTTTCCAATGCAGTCCCTCCCCTGATCTCCCGGAGAGAAACAAAAGGAAGATTGAAATCCTTGGGGTTAAGGGTTTTCTCATATAATTGCCCCCCTTCCAGTCGCACGATGGTCGTCGGTCCCGCCAGAGTCGCTTCATCAAGCCCGTCTCCATGCACCACACAAAATGACTCGTGTCCCATCAAGGACAAGACAGAGGAGATTTTCTGGACCATGGGAAGGGACGGCACGCCAACCATCTGGCGACGCACGAGGGCCGGGTTGGCCAAAGGAGCGACAAGATTGAACAGGGTCCGGATCGCCAGGCTTTTGCGGAGAGGAGCCAACATCTTGAGAGCCGGATGATAAAGAGGTGCCCATAGGAAGGTCACACCGAGATTCATCAAGATTTCCCTGGCTGATTCAGGGGATATATCAATACGGACCCCCAATGCCTCGAGGACATCCGCGCTTCCGGACCGGCTCGAAATAGCCCGATTTCCATGCTTGACGACAGGAATGCCGGCTCCGGCGAGAACAATGGCGGTTGTCGTCGAGATATTGAAGCTTCCCGACGCATCTCCACCTGTTCCGCAGGTATCAAATACCTCCATCCCGAGGGGTTCCGGAAGATGAAACGGGGTGAGGTGCTCCCTCAATGAGTCCAGCGCTCCCGCCAGCTCGTCCCCGGTCTCGCCCCGAAACGAGAGGAGCGTCAGCACTGCCGAAATCTCTGTCATTTCGATTTGTCCATCGAGAACGGCGTTCAGCCACTCCTTCATGGCTTGCCGTTCCAGCTGGCCGCCTTTGGTCAGATGAGGGAGCACAGACATCCTGGACGTCATGGGGACTTAACCAACAAGGATCCTTCCGCAAGCCTTCTGAAATTGTCGAGGATTTTCTTACCGTCTCGAGTGAGGATTGACTCCGGATGGAATTGAACCCCCCATACCGGCAAGGTTTTGTGGGCCAATCCCATCACCTCCTGCTCCTGGGTCCACGCGATGATTTTCAGATTGTCCGGAACAGACTCCTTCTCCACAACCAGTGAATGGTACCGTGTGGCTTCAAAGGGTATGCTGATTTCCCGAAAAAGATCGGATCCGTCATGATGGATCATCGATGTCTTGCCATGCATCAGGCGGGGAGACCTGACAACCTTTCCACCAAACATTTCTCCGATCACCTGATGACCCAGGCAGACGCCCAGAATCGGAAGGACCCCGGACAATTCCTTGACAACGGCCCTGCAGACCCCCGACTGGGAAGGGTCGCCCGGACCCGGAGAAAGGACAACCCCCGAGTATCCCCGGCTTCGGATTTCGGGAATGGTGATCTGGTCGTTGCGGACAACATCCATTTCACACCCCAGCTCCCAGAAATACTGGACCAGGTTGTATGTAAACGAATCGTAGTTGTCGATCATCAAAAAAGCCATTGTCCCTCTTCGCCATTCGCTATCCTGAGGGCCCTCATCATGGCCTGGGCCTTCATCTGGACTTCCTTGTCTTCCTTTTCCGGTATCGAATCCGCCACGATACCCGCTCCTGCCTGAAAGAATGCCCTCCGGCCATGGATAAAGATTGAACGTATGGCGATTGCAAAGTCGCAATCACCTGTCAGGGAGAGGGTTCCGACGGCGCCGGCGTAGGGCCCCCTTCTCACCTCTTCCAGTTCCTCGATAATCTCCATGGCGCGAATCTTGGGGGCTCCCGACAGGGTCCCTGCGGGGTATACCGCACGAATGACGTCAAATACGTCTTTCCCCGGCTCCAGTGTCCCTTCAACGTGAGACACGATATGAATGACATGTGAGTATTTTTCAAGAACCATCATTTCAGTCACGCAAACCGAACCTTTCCGGGCGACCCGACCCACATCGTTCCGCCCAAGGTCCACCAGCATGACATGTTCGGCCCGTTCCTTGGGATCCGCCAGGAGTTGGCGGGAATTCTCCTCGTCTTCCTCGACTGTTTCCGATCGCCGAACCGTCCCGGCGATGGGCCTTAACTCGATCCTGTTTTCCCTGACCCTTACCAGAAGCTCCGGAGACGATCCCACCAGCGCACGGCCCCCTTCCTCTATCAGGTAAAGATAGGGTGAAGGATTGATGGAGCGGAGCACACGGTACAAACGGAGGGGATCTCCTTCATAGTCCAGGGAAAAACGTTTTGAAATGACGATCTGGAAGATGTCTCCCGCACGTATGTGTTCCTGGCACTTCAGGACGTTTTCCTTGAACACGCTGGAAGACGGTAATTCTTCAACCTGGAGAGGAGGAGAGGAAGATACCTCTGGCGCATCAAACGGATGAAGGCGGACCTGGCGGACAAAGTTTTTCAGGTCATCTTCGGCCTTCTCATAAATACTGTCGGGATCGGCGCCGGGAGAGACCTCAAACCATTTAAGGATTCTGATTCTCTGCGAAACATGATCAAAAACCGAAAGATATTCCGGAAAGACAAAGCATAGGTCAGGGAAGTCCTCCTGCGCCTCAATTCGGGACGGCAGTCGTTCGAACGTCCTGACCATATCATAGGACAAATACCCGACCAGCCCCCCTGTCACACCTTCAGGCAAGCCTCCCGGATCAATTTCCATCTGGGAAAGCTCTTTCCTGAGCAAATCCAGTAGATCGCCCCGCATCACTTTCACTTCAGGGTTTCCGTCGTTGGAAATACGGGTCACGGCCAGTCCCGAATCGATCCGCCCTTCAAACCTGAAACGGGCCCCCGAACCCACATAAGAAAAACGACCCCATTTTTCGCCCCCGACAACGCTTTCCAGCAAAAAACCCCTTTTTTCCCTGGGGAAAGAAGCGTAAAGCTGGACTGGAGTCAGTGCGTCGGAAAGGATTTCCGTTGTGAAGGCGACCCACCGGTACTTTTGGGCTTTTTCACGAAAAACGGATCGAGTGGAAATGTTTATCATGCCAATTTCATTTCCTTGAGCCTTCTCCAGAGGGTCGAACGCCCCATGGAAAGTCTGCGGGCCACTTCCGAAACATTTCCGCCATATTCCGCCATGGCCATTTTGATCAACTCTTCTTCGAGATATTTGACCGGGTTCGCCTCCAGCATGGCCGCTTCAAGGAATGTCGACTGGGCCTGGGCCGGAAGAAGGTCACCAGGAAGATGTCTGATATCGATTCGGCTTTCATTGCACAAGAGGGCGGCATGCTCGATGACATTCTGGAGCTCCCGGATATTTCCCGGATAATGGTAGTTCAACAGGACCTTCATCGCTTCCGATGTCAGGCCCTGAATGTTTTTTCCAAGTTCCGCATTGTACCTGTCGATAAATGACTGGATCAAAAGGGGCAAATCTTCCTGCCGCTCCCGGAGCGGTGGAAGGGTGATGGGTATCACCCGAAGCCGGTAGTAAAGGTCCTTGCGAAACTCCCCCGTCTCCATCGCCTGCTTGAGATCGCGATTTGTCGCAGCAATCACACGGACATCCACCTTGACCGTTTTGGTCCCCCCCACCCGCTCAAACTCTTCTTCCTGGAGAACGCGCAAAAGCTTGACCTGCATCGACGATGAAATCTCGCCGATTTCATCCAGAAACAGCGTTCCCCCCGAAGCGAGCTCAAAACGGCCGGGACGGCTCTGGACAGCTCCTGTGAAAGCCCCCCGAACATGTCCGAACAGTTCGGATTCCAGCACCCCCTCCGAGAGAGCCGCACAGTTCAGCTTGACGAATGGTCCTTCCCGTCTGGGACTGTTTTCATGGAGGGCATGGGCAACGAGTTCTTTTCCTGTTCCGCTTTCGCCTTCGATCAGAACGGTGGACTTGCTTTGGGCGATGACAGGGAGAAGATCAAAAATTTCCTGCATCTTTTCGCTCCGCCCGATAATACGGCCGAAGGAATAGCGTCCTTTCAATTCTTCCTTCAGGGCGACGATCTGGGTGATATCGTGAAAGATCTCCACCCCGCCAAACACCTTTCCGGCAGAATCTTTCAGGAGGGCCGTGTTCAGGCGCAGGACCCTTCTGCGACCAAAAGCATCGACAAGGGAAATTTCCATATTCCGGATCGGTTCGCCTGTCTCGACCGTCTTGGCCAAAACGCAACGGGCCTGGCATTCCGAAGAATTCACCACTTTACGGCAATCGGAGGATATCGGGTTCTCGTCTCTGGTTTTCAAGATCTCTCGGGCCGCGCGATTCATGTAAAGAATCTTCTTGTCGAGACCTATTGCGACAATACCCTCTTCAAGAGAGTCCAGAATCGCCTGCGCATCAGAAGGCGAACCCCCTGGGGGAAAGGCGATGAGCCCTTCATTTTCGGACGGCCCGTTTTCTTCAGGCTTTCGGGAATAGGGCCTGATCGAAACCGGTTGGGATTTCATCCGTATGTCCTCTCCAAAAGACAGACAGCGCTGCTGCAGGACAGGAAATCACGCAATACCGGCAATAAACACAGGAAGAATTCCTGTCCTCCCCCGATACTGACAATACTCCCGTCGGGCAGATTTCCTCACATTCCCCACATGTAATACAACGGGCAAAATCAAGGAGTATCGATCCCCCTGCCACGATTTTTATCATAACACACCTGGATACAACTTCATCCGAAGACCAACAGGCATCAGACGGAGGACCTTTTGCCCAGAACCATGAGAAGGCCAATCAGACTCTTGGCGTCGGAGATTTCATTACTGAAAATCATTTGGCGAATCCTGTCATGTGAAAACAGAAGGATCTCCTCGATCGTTTCCCCCTCATCCGGGTGGTTTTCTCCCAACACACCCTCTGTCGACAGGAAGAGATGAATCCGTTCGTTACAAAAACCGGGGGTCGTCCAAATAGATGCAAGGTGTTCAAGCTTTCCTCCAACGATACCCGTTTCCTCGGACAACTCTCTGATGGCAGCCTGACGAATGTCTTCACCCGGGTCAACCTTTCCGGCAGGAATCTCCAGAATCGAGGAACCAACAGAGGGCCGATACTGGCGGATCATCAGGATCTTCCCTTCCACTACAGGAACGATGGCCACCCCTTCACCGAAAAGGACCGTTTCGTGCCG
>DAHWKF010000073.1 GCA_027343785.1 Leptospirillum sp.
ACCGTACCGGGCGAGGCGAGGCAGCCACCGGCTGTTGATCTGCATGGGGCCCAGGTCCTCCGACCCGTCGGTATTCCGGACCGCCTGGCCTGGCCGGCCTCCTTCTGCCCCGAGAATTCCGACCAGCGCGAGAGGAGGAAGACGATAGTATCCGGCGGTCGCACGGACGCACGCGATGGGAACCGGAAGCGGAGGGAGGTCCATCATGATTTTCGGTCTCCTTCTAGATCTTGCCAAAAATAAACAATTTGTTTATAACAAATTTCATGATTCTCTCCTTTGCAGACAAAACCACGGCTGCCCTCTTCTCCGGTTCTTTCGTCAGAACACTTCCGGTCGAAATTCAGGGACCCGCCCGTCACCGATTGAGACAGATCGATGCGGCATCGAGAATCGAAGACTTGCGCGTTCCGGGATCGAACAATCTGGAAGCGTTGCAGGGGGACAGAAAGGGACAATGGAGCATCCGGATCAACAGACAATGGCGTATCTGTTTTCGTTTTGAGGAAGGTCACGCCAAGGATGTGGAAATCGTCGATTACCATTAGGAGGTTGTCATGACAATCATCAGAGAAGACCTGAAAAATACGGACTTTTCGGACATCGCCACCGGGGAGAAGATGGCTCCTCTCCATCCCGGGGTTTTCTTGCGGGAGATGCTGGAGGATTTCGGCGTCTCGCAGGTCGAATTCGCCAATATTTCCGGCATTTCGACGATGCGTGTGTCCCATGTGATCAATGGAACGAGACCGGTGACCGCGGAACTGGCGTTGCGGTTCGGGCGGGTTTTTGGGCAGTCGCCGCAATACTGGATCAATCTGCAAGCCGCCTATGAATTGGAAAAAGCCGAACAACTCATAGGACCATGTCTGAATACGATCCATCCGCTGGAACACGTTTGATCTCATGTCCGGCTTCCCTTCCTGGTGAGATAGCGGATCTGACGCGCGAACGGCCAGTCGGGCAGGCGGTACCTTTTTCGATCCCCCTGCCGGATGACGGCAAGCCCGGACGACAGGGTTTTGACCGGAAGCCGTCTCTCGCACCCGTCCAGGATCAGGCGCACTTCCGGGCCCTCCACCGAAATGTGGTCGGGAACAACCCGGAGGAGTTCCTCGATCTCCCTATAGAAAAGATTCGCCAACTCCGTCTCTTGCTTCTCCGTCTGGACGGGGTCCCGCATTTCCGGTTCGGACTTCGGTTCCTGCAATTTCTTCACAATCATGTCTCCTCCGCCACTTGATCCCGTTCACGCCCGCCCCTTTCGGGACAGGCGTGCCGGACGCGCCCCGAAGATTTCAGTCTGCGAGCTCGCTCTCGAGAGCCCCCTCGGCCTCCGGAGGGGTGTTCTCCCCGTTTTTCCTGGCCCCCACGAAGGTCAGGCGCTCGACGATCACCTCGATCTTCGAACGCTTCTGCCCCTCCTGCTCCCACCGGTTCTGCTGGAGGCGCCCCTCGACGTGGATCGGCAGGCCTTTTGTCAGATACTCCTTGACGAAATCGGCCTGTTTGCCGAACGCGACGCAGTCGACATAGCTGACGCTGTCCTTGTCGTCCTTGCCCCGGTTGTTGATGGCCAGAGAGAACGATCCGACGTTCACGCTGCCGCCCGTCGCGCGCAATTCCGGGTCCCGGACGAGGTGGCCCATGAGAATGACTTTGTTGTACGATGCCATGTGTTTTCTCCTTTTGAGGATCAGTCGTGGATGAAAAAGGGGGACACGATGTCCCGGTGACAGGCGCCGCAGATATAGACGCCCGCGTGATCGCTGATGGCATAGCCGGGTCGGTCGCAGATTTCGCATTCGACCGCCACGAGCTTCATTTTTCTCTCTTCGTTCCGGACTTTTCCGGAACACGATCCTTCCATTGCTCGTCCCTCCAGACATGTTCGATTCAAGTTCATGATTGTTCCCGGATTTCCGGGGGAATTCTTGCGAGGATCCTCCGCATCCGGAGCCAGTCCCGGACTCCCTTCGAAAGGATCACCCCCGCGAGCCCGAACGCCACAAAACCGAGCCCGGAGTAGAGATCGTTCGGGTTCCGGCTAAAGAACCGGAGCATCGCAAACCCCACCACCGTCGTATTGAGCGCTGTCGTGACGTGGAGAAGGAGGTTGCGCTCGATTGCCAGGAGAAACTGGTCGAAGGCGATGTGATCCCCCAGGGAGTAGGTCCGGTCGAACCCGATCGCCGAAGGGGCCTGGCCGTTTTCCAGATTGCGCACGATTCCGATCATCGGGTTCTTCATCATCGCTTCCTCCTCAATTTTTCACTTGCGCAAGAAAGGCCCGGAGGTCTTCCGGAAGGCCCATGACGCTGTGAGCCTTGCCATCCGTGCCCTGGTATACGATCGTCGGTGTCGCCAGTTCGCCCGTCGCCTGGCCGAGGCCGATCGTAGACGTCGCCACGGCCCGTTCGGCCCCGACATCGATCCTGGACGGATTCGGGTATCCTCCCTCCTCCGCCCCCGTATCGAACCGGTCCTCGTTTTCCCGGAGGGCGAGAACCGGGTGAGGCGCCTGAAGAAGCCCGGTCGCCTTTTTGAGAGAATCGTCCTTCTTGAGAAATCCCACCGGAATCCAGTGGGCCGTGACCTCCCCGGCGTATGGCTTCATTTCGTCCCAGAGCCGGTTGCAGAAGATGCAGTTCGGATCGAAATAGATCCAGACTTCCCGCTTTCCCCTCCCCAGGGCGATGGACTTCAAATGCCGGGACATCAGGAGAAAGTCGTCCGCGGACATCTTTTTCCCCTGGGGCGAGGGAGACTCGGGGGCAGACCCCGGCGCCGGGCCCATGGTATTGCCGGAACGAGAAAGACTGTCGAGGGAAGATCCGACTCCCGGCGCGGGCGGGGGGAGAGTCTTCGCCACGGCGTTGATCGCCTGCTGGGCGATTTGCGTCAAGTCCATACCGGCCGCCGTGATCACAGAACCCGGTATGATCGCCGCGCCGTCCTTGGTCATCCACACGATCTGCATGGCTCCGGACTGCTTTTTGAAGATCACTCCGACCAGACCGTCGGGGCCCGGATAGAGCCGGACCACGGTGGCGGTATTTTTCGACAGGGTTCCAATCAGGAGACTGGCGCTCTTCATGAGGCCGGCGTTATTTTCGGCCGGCGGCAAGGCGGCGTTTTTGTGGCAGGCGGACAAAGCCGCCAAAGAGAAAAGGACGATTGCCATTCTTTTTCGAGGGCTTCTCATGAGTGTTTTTCCTTTTTGCGTTTGATAAAATCGTTTCTGCGCGCACGGTTCAACCAGAGGAGATTTCATGCTTATAAAACTCTCCCTCCCGGTCTTTATTGGCGTCATCTTCTTCTTTTCCCCTCTTCTCGCTTCCGCCGCAGAAACCCGCTACTGGATTCTCTGGGAGGAAGTGATTGACCAGAACGCGATTCTGTATCCGAATCCACAAAATCCAACCACCCACTTGCCATACGCCGAAGCCATGGCATACGGGGTCTATACGTCGAGGGACCACTGCGAAAAACAACGGACCAGGACTATGGAGAATCCCCCCTTTCTGGCAAAAGGCTGGCCGTATTTCTTCATCTGCCTTCCGGATCGCGTTAGGCCTTTTTACTTCGGGCGCTGATCCTTTGCCTCCCTTTCAAACCGAACAACCGTGCGCGCCATAAACGGCTGTTTCGAACCCACCAGTTTGAGCCGGAAGAACGAGACTCCGCTGTCGAACACCACGACAAGATTGGAGGCGACCGGTGGAAAACCGGGAGGATCGACGACCACAACACCTTCTTTCGCTGTGTTCGCGATCGCTCCTGTCCAGGAGTAACCGCCCAGAAAGATCTTCCGGACTTTCCGTCCGGGAAAGAGCAAAACCGAGTCGTAGCCGCTTTTGCACCGGATGACAGACGTGTTTTCCCCATCGACCCGGAGAATCTGCTCCGTCCCGAGATAGGGACTCTCCAGCCCGGAAATCGGCGGAGCGAGGGGGGGATGTGGAGACAATCCGTTTTCACCCGCGAACGCCAGTCCCGAAGACAAAAACAAGAGACCTCCGATCTGAACCACTCCCCTCCCCGCCTTCAGAAACAATGTCTTCATGTCTTTTTCACCTCTCGCTCTCTTTCTGGATTTTGGATCCATCAACAAAAAGCATTCCGGGAAGGGGAAAACCCTCTCCCGGAGAATGCTTCCCGACGAGCCAATCAGGGATTGATCACATTCTGGAGCGTGGTCGACGTCCCCGCGCCCATCGTCATTGAGCCGGAGTTGATGAAATACGTGAGGCCACCGGCGAGAACAATCCCGACAATGGCCTTTGTAGCGGCTTTTCCGATTGTCGTAGTTCCTCTCCCGTTGTGAATGGCATAGAAGTCGTGAACCCCCATGCCGGCCATAATCACCCCGACCAGGGCGAACACGTACATGATCAGGGCCCCGATCCCCTGCGTGCCTGACGAGATGTTCTGTGCCATCGATCCAAAAGTCTGTCCACCCATTTCGATTCCTCCTGTGATGAAATTCGTGCGGAGTTTCCGCACTCAGGGAGACGCCCCCGGCGCCTCCCCCGTCATTCCCTGTAGGTCGCCATGGCCGATGCCATGGCCCGAGGGAGCGGTTCTTCCTTGTTGTCGGCCCTTCCGGGCCGGGCGAGGCTCTTCGGATTTTTTTCGGGCCGTTTCCGTTGACACTTCCGGCACCTCCGGCCCCGTTCCATCAGAAATTCCTCGGGCGATCCCGGAATCTCGATCTGTTCACTGTGTCCGCAATGGCGATTCACAATCATTGATCCTCCTTTACCATGTTATTTTTGAATACCATCTTTGATGGATTTAACAGACAGGACATTCTTCCCAGTCCGAATAGGCCACATACGTCGTTTTTCTTCCCTGCTCGTTCCGTTCGATGCGATTGGCGGTGCGCACATACATTTTTCCATCGCTTTGCCGGAAATACTCCCGGTCCGGCCTCTTCCCGGAATCTGTCGAGCACCCCGGGCATCCCGCGAGATGCGCGGATTTGCCGAGGAGCAGCACCCGGGCCTCGAAAGAGCCGTGAACCGGACAGGTGGCGGGAACCAGGACAACTCCTCCGGACCCAAAGGCCAGATGAAAGTCCCGAATCTCCCCCGAAACCGCCCCGGAGTCGACCACCCCCTCCGAAAAACGCGCCATCCTTCGGGAGGTCGCTCCTCTCGTCTCCTCGAAGATCCGGACGGTAAATGAGCATGTTCGTCCGTCCGGGAGCGAGATCAAGATCTTTTGTCCGTCGTCCGAGGGAACCGTGCGGGCCGGCGGGGCAGCGCCAAGGGCGATCGGCTGGGTCCGCAGGGCGTCTCTGCGAAGCTCGATCTCCCGTTCCCATTCCGCGACGACGGCCCGGGAGGTGAAAAACTCTGTCCGGATCCGGGCCCTCCGGAACATCTCCGGCAGGTCCCGGGAGGGAATGTCCACGAGATCGGAGATCCAGCCGTCCAGAAAGAGCTTCAGCTCTGCCGGATTCTCGGGCAGCCTACGACCCGAGATCAACAACGTCTGGGTCAGACAGACCTTCACGATCCGCATCCGCTCCAGGCTCTCCGAGCTGCATGAAGCGTCTTCTGGCAATTTCCTGACTGGTAAGGGGTTTCTGTCGTCCATGGGATCCTCCTGTCATGGGTTCGTCGTCGAAGCGTCTCTGGGCGAGCCAGTTTGAAGGGTGCGGGATAAACCGCGTCTCCTGCCACTGCTCCGTCTGCCGGTAGCAGTCGATTGTCCGGAGAATCGACTCGAGAGGGGGACGGAGTCCGGACATTTTCTCCCAGGCCTGCCAGGCGGCGAGCTTCCCGATCTTTTTGGGGTAGGCGGCCCAGAAGATTTCGAATTCCTTCGAATAGACCCCCTCCGCCTGAGGAGTTTCCGGCGGGACTGAGGGGGGAGGGGGGGAGATGTTTTTGGTTCTTGTGACAGATTCTTTTCTTGACTGGTTCTCTTTAGAGGTGTGATCCTCGATCACACCCCCCTGTGATTCTGGATCACACCCCCTATGACTTTGCGTCACACCGGTGTGATCCTCGATCACACCCAATGTTCCCGCCCCGTTTTCAATCTGGTCATTGGCAAAGGCTTGTTTTTGCTGGGTGTGATCGTCAATCACACCCCCCTGCATATTTGTCCCCCCGGTGTGATCCTCGATCACACCCCTGTGATTTTGTGTGTTATTGAGCACTTCGGCTGGAGCTTCGGGGAGAATGTTCAGGAAGTAGGTCTTCGACAGGTCGCGCCCGGCATCGTCCCGACGAGGGAGAGAGCGAATGACCCCTTTTCGCTCCAGGTCCGAGAGGTTTCTTGAAATAGACTCCCGGGACAGACCCGAGTATTCCGAGAGGGTGTTTTGCGAAGGCCAGCAGGTCCCGTCCGGGCCGGCATGGTTGGCCAGGCAGATCAGGATCAGCTTCTGGGTCGGGGAAATCCCCTGGACCTTGCGAAGGGCCCAGTCCATCGCCTGAAGACTCATCGCTCCCCTCCCGGATTCCTCTTGTTGGGGCCGCTTAAGGATTGTTCCTGAACCGCCCCAGAGACGTCGATCGGGCGATCCAATAAGCTTTGCGGCGGACTAAGACTGGAAAAGATTTCGACACTCATGGAATTCTCCTGACACACTCTGTTGTGGAACCCCGTCCGAACCCGTAAAATGGTCTGAATTTTCGGCTGCTTCCTCGTACTGTTGGCCCCTCCCCGAAAGGAGATTGGTGGTGAAATCCAAAATTGGGTTTTATGCCAGCCTGTCAGGTCTGTTGCTTTTCCTGTCCATAGACGGAAATGCCGTTCACCCAGCAATGGCTGACGACAAAGGGAATGTTTCAGATAGTTCCCCTTACCAATGGGTTCTCTGGAAAGTTGTCCAGAATCCGCAAGGCCCTGTCGGTTTTCCCAAAGACGCATATAGAACAAAAAAATCATGCAAAGCGCATATTCCCCGTGAAACATCTATTTACGGCGAGGCCCCGAAAAAAAAGGGCTATGTATGCCTCCCTAGGGGATTGAAACCTTTCTATTCGCTTCCGTTTCGAAACGAAAATCATATTTCTGTCCGTCCGGAACAGTCTTTACCTTCAGGTAACTGACCCGATCAGGGCCGTAAATGAAGAAATCCGAAGCCGCCCCTTTTTTGAGCGGTTCGACGATCAGGTGATTCTCGAAGCCGACTTTCGTCCCAATGAGTTTGAAGTCGTGGGGCCGGGAATCGCTCATGACGACCTTCAGAATTTTTCCGGGGAAGACGATATCAGTGAGCCTGTTCACCCGGCAGGAAATCTCCTGGAAGTCCGAAGGGATCCTCTTCCGGGCGATTTCCCCCCCACGAGCGTTTCCGGCGACGACCGGAACATAATCGCTGCTTTGCCCCGGAGGGCCAGATACGAGGGCGCTCTGCGAATTTATCCGGGCGCTGCAGACCCCGATCGTCCAGGCGATCGCACCTCCCACCAGAACGGAAACAACGAATCCCAGAACGTGACGGGAGTCGGTTGACAGCCATTCTTTCAGACGAGTTTTCATTCGGGTTCCTCCTCCAAGATACTTTTCTTTAAGGCGAATCGGTCGAAAACTTGACGAGGCATTTACCGGAACCTCTCTCACAACCCAGAATTCCGTGAAAGTTGTCGGATCGAGAATAAAAATCTTTTTTTGTCCGGACAAAATAGTGCAGTCCATCCTTTTTGACCTGAACCCATCCCCGAACCCCGGACCAGTGGGGCCCAATCTTGAACGCCACACCCTCTGGAGTTTCAGTCGAAAAGACGGAGAGGAAACGAAAAGAGGTTTTCTTGTTGAATTTTGTTGAGATCAACAGGTGCCAGGGAATTCCATAGACAATTCCCTCGATTCGAATCCTGTAGGTCCCCATGCGCAACGATTGATCGGAGCCTTCCGGCCCCGCCCAGGTGAAAGGCGGATTGGTCAGGAAAAACAAAGTAAGTCCCAAGACGATTGCCGAGGCCTTTTTCATTTGCGCTCCCGTTCCGTTGCCTTCTCCCCGGCTCTCACGCCCTCGCCCCGCAAAGATCGTCAAGGGATTTTTTTCCCGTTTCCTTGGGTTCGAGCCCTGTCAAATGGAGAATGTCTTTCAGACGGATCCGCCCCTCCGTGATCCGCTCGATCTCGATCGCCCGTCGGATGGGGAGATGGTTGGTGGAAACCCACCTTTGTATAGCTTGGGGACTTATAGATAAACGTCTGGCAAGTTCGGACTGATTGCCGAAATGGACAATCAAATCTTGAATGGAAATAGGGATGGTATTCATGGGGAAAATAATACAACAAATTGTTAAAGCAAATCAACACAATGTTGAATTGTGCTACCCAACGTTAGGTTGTAACATTCCAAGCATGGAATTCAAAGAGCGACTTAGAAAAGCGATGGATGATATAAAAATTGACCAGCCAACATTGGGAAAAAATGTTGGCGTGAGTG
>DAHWKF010000076.1 GCA_027343785.1 Leptospirillum sp.
GTATGATGACAGGATGGTGTCAGCTGCCTGAGGGTTTTTTGCCCGCCATTTCCGGACAGGCCCCATCAGCTGTGGAATCGGGTAGCCGGAACCCTCCGGTTGTCCGGAGATTCGGCTCTATCGTCTCGTCAATCTTCATATACTGCATCATTCAAGGAGAAAATATGGCTGTGGTCCATTGCACACGATGTGGCGCCGACGCAGAAGGACTGGAATCCCCCCCCTTCCCGTCAGCATTCGGGAAAGAAATCCAGGATTCGGTTTGCAGGGTCTGCTGGTCGGCCTGGGAAGACATGCGTGTCAAGGTGATCAACGAATACCGTCTGAACCTCGGCATGCCGGAGCACCGGAACATGCTGGTCAACATCACCCGCGAATTTTTCAATCTCCCCAAACCCCAGGCCTGAAATTCCGGGGACCGCACCCTGGTCCCCGGTTCCATTAAACCTTTTCCGCCGATCCCGGTCCCAGCCCCGTCCGCCGGAAATAACGGTGGGGAGACACACCGAATGGCAGGTAGAGGGTCACGGGAAATCCGCCTTCGAAAAGAAGCGTGCGGATCCGGTCTTCGCGCACCCCCATATACATCTGGAACTCCATCATCCGTGGATGGTTGCGTTGAAGCCGCGAGGCTCCTTCAAGAATGATTTCGTCATGGGTGGCAATCGCAAACATCGCCCCTTCGGAAAAGAGCAGTTCCATATCGGCCAGATAACGTCGCCGGATTTCGTCGGGATCGGTTGCGGCCTTTCCCGACGGATCCGCATACTCCCCCTTGACCAGACGAACACGTCCCCTTGCGCCGATCACCCGCCGGAGATCCGCGCTCGTTCGGTCCAGCCGCGACTGAAGGGTGATCGACAGATGCGGAAATTTCTTCCGGAGGACCAGATACGCCTCCAGCGTGTCCCCCACAACTTCGGGGTGCTCCATGTCGATCCAGATCGCCAGGGCGTATTCCTCCGCGGCCCGAATCACGGTCACCAGGCGGTCCACCGCCTTTTCCCGGTCTTCCAAAAAACCCAGGTCGGAAAGCCGGAGGGAAATCCCCCCGCGAATCATCTTCATCCCCATCTGACGGGCCATGTCGCGAAGACTTTCCACCCTCTCCTCATAACTTTCCCTCGCAAGGTCGCACTCCAGGGGCACGAGAAGCGTCCCGATCCCCTCCTTGTTCAAAAGACGGGCTCTTTCAAGGGCTTGTGTCGCATCGGTCCCGGCAATATACCGGGAGACGTCCCGGGATTGTTCATCCATGCTGCCTCCAGTCATTCGTTTGAAACTTCCGACAAGAACATTTGCCGTCAGGGGGTCCATTCCAGAATGTTTTCCAGCTGGCGGGAAAAACCGTCTTCCGATGCCGGATCCACCTCTCCCATAACCATATCGAACAGCAAGAGTTTTTCATCCTTGAGGGCTTTCACCTTCTCTTCCACAGTCCCCCGGGTCAGAAACCGGTAAACAAAAACGGGCTTTTTCTGGCCAATCCTGTGTGCCCGGTCTGTCGCCTGGTTTTCTACCTGGGGATTCCACCAGGGATCATAGTGGAATACAAAATCGGCATTCGTCAACGTCAGTCCCACACCTCCGGCCTTGAGGCTGGCCAGAAAAACGGAAGGGCCGGAAGAATTCTCTTCCTGAAATCGGTCGACAAGCCGCTGGCGCTCTTTTGGGGGTGTCTGTCCATCCAGCCGGTAAAACCCGACACCTTCGCGATCCAGCGCGTCTCCCAGAATATCGAGCATGCCCGTAAACTGGCTGAAGATCAAAACACGGTGTCCGTCTTCCAGCGCTTCCCGGATCTTTTCGAGCATTTCCAGAAATTTGGCCGGGGAGGGAATCTGTGTCTGCCCTTTTCCCAGGACGAGATCCGGATGGCAGCAGAAAAGCCTCAGCTTGAGGAGGAGGGCCAGCATATTCATTCGAAAAACCTTTCGGTCCCCCGAAAAAACGCGGAGCTCCTCCTTCCCTTTTTGGAGGATCATGCGGTAGGCGGTCCGTTCGTCCTCTCCAGGGTCAACCCAGTGGTCGACAAGCGTTTTTTCAGGCAAATCCGAAAGAACATCCTTTTTTGTCCGGCGGAGAATCAGGGGGCCGACCAATGACTTCAGCCAGTGGATCCGTTCCTTCTGCCACAAGCTTCCCCCTTTCCCCTGAACGTATCTTTCCTCAAAAAACCGCCGGGTTCCCAGAAGACCCGGAAAGAGAAACCGGAACAGGCTCCACAGGTCCAGCAGATGGTTTTCGACAGGCGTCCCGGTCATGACAAGCCTGAACCCCCCCCTGAGACGGGAGACGGCGACCGAAGTCCCGGATTCCGGATTCTTGATGTTCTGGGCTTCGTCGAGAATGACCATCGAAAAAGACCGTTCGGACAGACGGTCGATATCATTCCGGACCGTCCCATAGGTCGTGATCCACAGCTGAGCTCCACTGAAGTCGCCCGCCGTTGCCTGTCGCTGGGAACCATGATAGATCTGGCAGGTCAGTTCCGGAACGAATTGGCGCACCTCTTTTTCCCAGTTATAAACCAGTGAAGCCGGAACGACCACAAGGACTGGCCCCGGAGCCATCGCGGGCAGGGCGCGCGACAGGAATGCCAGGACAGTGACCGTCTTTCCCAGACCCATCTCGTCGGCGAGGATGCCGGGCAAACCTCTCTCTCGAAGGGAAAGAAGCCATCCGACTCCCTGCTTTTGGTATGTCCGCAGAACCCCGGCAAAAGAAGGTCCGGCATCTTCTTCCCGAGCGGTTGACGGTGCAGGATCCAGGAAGGGACGAATCTGTTTTCGCGCTTCCTCGTCCACCCGCACATCCATGTCGGGGCGGTGCAACAGAATCATACCCGCGGTATGGGGGGTGATCCGGCTCTTTCCATCCGAATCCAGCTGAAAGAGCAGTCTGAGCATCTCAGCCTGCTCGGACGCCACCCGATCAAAAAGAATGCTGTGTTTTTCCGACAGCTTGACCAGGGGATCTCCCCCCTCTTCCGCCAACGCAGGCAACGGAAAAATCCGTCCACCGGCTTCCAGATAACCCTGGGCCAGGAGTTCGGGTCCTTCTCCCGATTCTAGACGAACATGACAGGTGATCGGACCCGACAACAATATGCCCGAATGGGCCCCATCCGTACTCCGGCAAAATCCGGCCTTTTCGATCTCCGGCCAGGAGGATTTCCAGAAACCCCTTGTTTCTTCCTCCGAAAGGTAGATCCAGGCTGTGGTGGACGACTTTCGAAGAGCTCTTTCCACGACGTTCCGGAGCAGAAGCTCCGATTGGCGATCCCTTTTCAGCAACAGCGTCTTGCCGGATTCGTCGACCATCTGGAAATCCGGCTGGGCTATCCGGTCAGGACCGAAAAGGGGAACCCGGACTTCTCCAATCCGGACATAGGGGAAGATTCGGATACTCTGGCCTTCCGTGGGCTGAATATCCATCTGGGGCTTCCAGTCTTCCCTGATCCCGAATGCCTCTTCCAGGGAACCCTCCCCCCATTGAAAAACCAGACGAGGATGACCTTTCAACTCCAGGCAAGTCGCCATCTTTTCGGCCGTGGCGGAGAGCGGGAGGGGGGTTGCGGGGCTGATCTCCAGAAGTCCTTTGAGGGAAGGTGGCAAAGACGGATTTCCCGGAAGAACAAAGAGGCAGGAAGGAGACTCGAGGAGTCGGCAGTGTTTTCGTTCGAGCCATTGTGTCCGCCATCCGTTGATTCTTTCCTCTCCCAGACACCATTCTCCCTGAAACAGAAATCCCTCCTCCGACGAGGTCCATCTTCCCACGTACTTCCAGTCGTCGACGGCCGCTGACAGGCGAAGGGGATCGGTCTCTCCCGGCCGAAAAAGGGATAGTCGGCCACTTTCAATCAGGACGGTATAGGGGTAGCCATTTTTCGGGAAAAAAACGGGATACCGTTCTCCGGACCACTCCCTGATCTCCTCCAGGAAAAAACCTTCATGGATGGCTTTCCATATCGGATATTCGGGAAGACGGTGGGCAGCAGGATGCCGAAGGCGGTGGGTCCAGTCCAGGTAGAAACGGTGCGAAAGCGCGGAACGCAGACCCGTGCGGATCAAAAAACCCCAGTCGGACGAAAACCGGACCAGAAAAAGGCCCGAGGGTCGGGAAGGCGCATAATCCCGGAATGTGGGAGAAGTCAGAGGAGGAAGCTCCCGAGGCTTTCCGGAAAGAGATTCCCCGATATTCGCGAGATACAAAAACGCACCGCCGTGAAGATGCTGGCACGCGTCTGTCAACAAGACCCATGAGGAGGAACAGCTTCCACAGCTGCCACATACCCCTTCCGGTCGCTTTGAATAAGAAACGGAAATTTTATCGGCACCACCTTTGGCGTCCAGGGAAAGGCTGATTGACAGACGCCCGTTTTCCGCCTCCGCCTCCAGAAGCCTGGCCCGCTCCCTGTAGGTCTGGCCTAATCGGCTGATCAGGGGCGGAAGGTCGGACAGGCTTCCCTCCAGAAGGTGTTTCCAATACAGGGCGTTCGTTTCTTTTTCAGATGGCTGCGTGGCCTTCCTCTCCCGTCCGGATCCGGATCACGTTTTCCAGGTCCAGAACAAATATTTTCCCGTCCCCGATGTGGTCCGTCCGGGCTGCGTCACGAATCAGCTTCAGCGCCTTCTCCAAAAGGTTTGAAGGAACCACCACCTCCAGCTTGATCTTGGGCAAAAAGTCGATCTGCATCTGTGACCCCCTGTACTGCTCGACCTGCCCTTTCTGGCGTCCGTAACCACGAACGTCGCTCACGGTCATACCCAGGATACCTTCATCCAGCAATGCGTCCCGGACAAACTCGAGACGGCTGGGCTTGATAACGGCAACGATCATTTTCATTTTTTTCATCTCCCCGTTGTCTCCGATACCGCGGTGGTCTCCGAGGCTGGGTCCGCCGGCAAGTCGGGTGACAAAGGACGCGGAGCCCCCACAGAAATCCGGACCTCAGGATACCCCCACATCTTGTGTTCAGAAAAGTCCAGACCGGCAGACTCCTGGGCAGGCGTAACGCGAAGGCCGGAAACCTTCTTGATCAGGTAAAAAACGAGACAGGAAGCCGTAAAAACATAAACGGACACGGCCAGTATCCCCAGAGACTGAACGGCAAGCTGGTGCCACCCGCCTCCATAAAACAGACCGGGTCGACCGACTCCAACGATCTTGACCCGGTCAGGCGCCGCGAAAAATCCCGTGGAAAGGGTTCCCCAGACACCTGCCATACCATGGACAGAAACGGCTCCGACCGGATCGTCGATCCCTCTCCGGTCAATCCACAACACGCCGATAACAGCAATGGCGCCGGCAACCGCCCCGATCAGCACCGACATCAGGGGGGTCACAAAGGCGCAAGAGGCGGTGATGGCAACCAAGGCTGCCAGGGCCCCGTTGGCCATCATCGACATGTCGGGCGCCTTGAGCAGCAACCATGAAACAAACGTGGCGGCCAGGACTCCCGAAGCGGCGGCCAGGTTTGTCGTCATCGCCACATAGGCAAAATATCCGGGGACGGGCAGATTGACCCCCAGAGTGCTGCCAGGATTGAAGCCAAACCATCCGAGCCAGAGAATCAGGGTTCCCAGGACCACAAAAGGAATATTATGACCCGGGATGGGAAGCGGCACCCCTTTTTCCCGGTATTTCCCCATCCTGGGGCCCAGGAAGAGCGTTCCTGCCAAAGCGGATAACGCCCCTTGCAGGTGGACGACCGTCGATCCGGCGAAATCCTGCATCCCCAATTGGGAAAGCCAGCCATTTCCCCAAATCCAGTGGCCGACGACAGGATAGATCAGGCCGGAGAAAACAATTCCGAACAGGATATAGACGGGAAACCTGACGCGTTCCGCCATTCCTCCCCAGACAATTGCCAGGGAGACCGCACAAAAGGCGGTTTCAAATAGAACCTTGGACGCCATCGTGGCGTCGGAGTAGGAAAGGGAGGGAAACATCTTTTCCGCGGCGGGCCCAAACGGATTGACAAAAAATCCGTGAAGGCCGATGAACATGTTCCCGTCCGAAAAAGAGATTCCGAACCCCATCGCCCAGAAAACGAGGACGCTGACACCGAGAATGACCAGATTTTTGGTTGCGATATGTCCGGCGTTTTTGCCGCGGGAAAGTCCGGTTTCCAAAAAAGCAAAGCCTGCCTGCATGAACAGGACAAGGATCGCGGCCACCACAACCCAAAGGGTGTCCAATCCCTCCATCACCTGTGAGTCTGAAGGTGCGGAATCCGCCCAGGCCGGCCGGACGCTTCCTGCCCAAACCCCCAATAAGAGGATAAACCCCCAGAAATGGGTCCTTAAGGAAGATTGACGGGTCGGGTCCATTCGGTCAATGTTGATGAACATTCAAAAATCCGCCTTATCTAAATCGGTCATAGCCTGGTTTCAGAATATCCTTGAAACTGAAAGGACCAGTTGAACAATCCTCAAGCCGATTGTTCTGTTCCGTTGGGTAAAGAATGAAAAATCGGCTCCCCTTTTCCTGTTCATTGCCATTTCCCAGGACGAATCTGTCGGATGGCCAACACAACCCTCATATAACCTGGGGAATGTCTGGAAAAAAGGAGGGGGTTGTCGCGTCAACGGATCGACCGGTCAAGCTCTTCGATCAAGAGAAGCGCTGAAAAAAAGAGTCCTAGCATAAATGAGGCAGTGACGATCAGGAAGGCACGCCTGCGGTCCTTCAGATGGTCTTCAGCGGACACCTTGATCAGTTCTTTTCCTACCAAAACTCGGCCGAGGAAAGCATCAACCACGCAAAACGACAGAAAGCTCTGCAAGAATGTCATCGCTGTCAGAGAAGAAAGCAGGACCATCCCCAGAAAGTAGGGAACGGGGTGAACGAGAAGAAGACGCCAGTTTTCATTGTAAATGACGACTGCGGCAAAACCGACAAAAGCCCCGACGGCGCGAATGATCCGTCCTTTCATCTCCAGGTTGCAAATACCTGGAACATAACCCCGACGGGGAGTCTCTTCCTGACCCGGAAGTTCTTCCTCCGCTGGCTTTTCCGGACGAGGCTCTTCCGGGTTCCCGGCTTGATTCATCCTCTCCTTGCCTCCACGACGGAACGGATATTGTCGCGAAAGAGTCCGATCAGCTTTCCCTGAACAAGTTGGGCTTCGTCTTCTGGAGGAACGATGATGTCCGAGTACTGGGGGTTGGCAGCGCGCAGAATCAGACGCCGCTTTTCGACAATAAGTTGCTTGAGCGTCACCTCACCCTGGATATGGGCCACGATCAAGTCGCCATTGCTGGCTTCCCGGGATTTTTTGATAAATGCCATGTCCCCGTCAAAGATGCCGGCCCCTGTCATGCTGTCTCCCCTGACCTGCAGGACGAAGTCAGGTTTTTCGGAAAAAAGGGATCGGGGAACAGCCATGGAGCCATCCGGAACCAGCTCGGAGCCGGTGAGCCACCCCGCCCGGATTCTTCCGACCACAGGGATTTCCAATATATCCTCAACCAGCCTGTCCATCTGATAGGATTCACCCAACGGGGTCAAAAGAATTCCTCGGGCTTTTCCCGGTGAACGCTGGATGTATCCTTTTTTTTCCAGCGCATCCAGATGGGCTGACGCGCTTTTGGGATAGGGAACGCCCAGAAACTGCGCCACTTCAGACAGAGTCGGCGGAAGGCGGGTCTCCCGCATCCATTTGAGAATAAATTCAAATACCTCCCGCTGGCGGGAGGTGAGGGCCTTCGTCTCTTTCATCGGGAAACCCGTGACCCCAATACCCCTTAAGGAACAAAAAGAGCCAAGGAGGATTTGATGTACTCAACAAAAGGCGCCGGATAAACACCCAAAACCAGAGTTGTACCTGCCGTGAGGAACAACGCCAGGCGACCCATAGGGGTACTCTGAAAAACGACCGTTTCCTCCGGTTCCTTCATATACATCGCCATGACAATCTTGATGTAATAGTATGCACCGATAGCGGCGAAAAGGACACCCACAATCGCAAGCCAAGTATAGCCGGCATGAATGACGGCGAAAAAGATATAGAATTTGGCGAGAAAGCCCCCAAAGGGAGGAATCCCTGCCAGGGAAAACATAAATATCAGCATCACGAAAGCGGCAACGGGATGGCGTTTGTGCAACCCCGTAAAATCTGAGATATCTTCTCCTTCTACCCCCTTTTTACGCATCATGAGAATGACACCGAAAGCACCCAGGGTCATGAACATATAGGTAAACACATAAAACAGGAGAGCAAAAAGGCTTTCCCGGTTGGGAAGGAGGAGCCCCATCAGGGCATATCCCGCGTGGCCGATCGAAGAGTAGGCCAGCATTCTTTTCAGGTTGGTCTGGAGGATCGCGACCAGATTGCCCACCGCCATCGAAAGAATGGAGATCAGAATAATCAAAAGGTCCCAGTCGTGCCTGTTTCCGGAAAATGCAACCCAGAAAACGCGCAAGAACACTCCGAACGCCGCAATTTTGGCTGCCGCCGCCATGAATCCCGTCACGACAGTCGGAGCCCCTTCATAAACATCCGGTGTCCACATGTGGAAAGGAACAGCTGAAACCTTGAAGGTAAATCCCACAAGAGTCAGAATCATGCCCACAATGACCATCGGCCTCAGGGCACCAGGATTGTTGATAAAATTGGCCAGTCCGCTGATGGTTTCCGTTCCCGCGGCACCATAGAGAAAGGAGATTCCAAACAGAAGGATGGCTGCGGAAAAAGCCCCGAGCAGAAAGTACTTGAAGGCCGCCTCGACAGAACGCGTGGAATCCCGTTTCAGACCCACGAGGACATAAAAACACAACGACATCAGTTCGATCCCCAAAAACAGGGTGATCAGGTCGCCGGCGGATACCATGACCATCATCCCCACAACAGAAAACAGCAAGAAGGCATAATATTCGCCAATGTGAATGTCTTCCTGTTCGAGATAGGGTAATGAAAGAAGCACAGTAATAATGGCAGCAGCATATATCGTGATTTTGAAGAAATTGGAAAACGGATCGATGATATACAGCCCGCTGTATAAGGGAAGGCCCTTTCCGTTAAGACCGATAGAGGCCACCATCGCGAATACCAGTCCGATAATGGTGAAGTAGGCCAGCCAGGGTCTTTTTTCCTTCGGAACCATTGTCTCAAGAATCAGCAGGATACAACCAAAAAAAGTGAGATAGATCTCGGGCATGGTTCCGAGAATGTTGACTGCCGAAAAACTCATACCTCTTTCCTCATCCTTTCCGTATTACGCTTTCCTGCCATTACCGAAGGGACGCCAGCGGGGCGGCTCCCTGAACCTGTCCGATCAAATGGGAAACGCTCGCATGCAAAAGGGACAACAGGGGATTGGGCTCCACTCCAATCCAGATAACAACGAGAACCAGGGGAAGCAAGGCCCCCCATT
>DAHWKF010000092.1 GCA_027343785.1 Leptospirillum sp.
ATCTGGCGGAGTTCTGCTACCGCTTCAACCGCCGGTTCCGGCTGGAAGACCTGCTTCCCCGGTTTGTTTACGTCGCCCTTCGGACACCCCCTCTTCCCTATCGTCTTGCAAAGATGGCGGAGGATCATGGGTAATCAGGAAGTTCTTTCAAGTGGCTATGTTCCAGTAGTAAAATGGTATATCATAGGTTCTTGAACCTCAAGGAGGTAGAGAGATGAACCCACGAGACTTCAAGGAACTGCGCCGTTCCACTCAAGAACTGACACCCCAGCAACGCCATATTCTGGCGGAGGATCTTCAGGATGCGACACAAACGGAGAATCCCGTCCTCGCACAGATCGACCGTGCCTTTTCCGAACATCCCCGATGTCCCCACTGCCAATATGAACACGTGGCCAAATGGGGACGGGTCAAGGGTCTCCAGCGGTATCGGTGTGAGGCCTGCCGCCGCCAGTTCACCCCGCTCACCAACACGCCCCTGTCCGGCCTCCGGAAACGGGAGAAGTGGGGCGCGTATCTCGAAGCGATGGAGGACGGACTGTCGGTCCGCAAAGCGGCCCAACGGATCGGGGTGAACCACAAGACCACCTTTCTCTGGAGACATCGTTTTTTAGCCTGTCCCGCGAAGGAGAAACCGACCCTCCTTCGGGGGATCGTGGAGTCGGATGAAACATTCATCCGTCGTTCCCGAAAAGGGGAGCGGTACATGGAGCGTCCGGCCCGGAAACGGGGAACCCGGGCACCCAATACAGGAACAGATCCCAACCACTGGGTGCCGGTTCTGGTGGCCCGGGACCGGAGCGCCGTCACCACGGACGTCATTCTCTCTGAAGTCACGGCACAGACTCTCAAAAACACCCTGGTTCCGGTTCTGGACAAGGAGGCCGTTCTCTGCCACGACGGTCTTCCCCAGTATTTCACGATGGCCAGGGAAACGGGAATCGCTCACCGGACGGTCTATGCGGCCCATGGGAAACGTGTGGTCAAAGGCATCTTCCACATTCAGAACGTCAACGCCTACCACAGTCGGCTCAAGGGCTGGATGGAACGCTTTCATGGCGTTGCAACCCGGTATTTGCCGAATTATCTGGGATGGAGACGGTTCCTTGAGCACCCCTCCGCACCCATGGGTTTCCCGGAGAGGATTATCCGTGCCATCGTCGCTCCAGCTGGACATCATTCTCTTGCTGGAACATAGCCTTTCAAGTCGATCTTCATTTAAGGATCCGCTATAGCAGTCCGAAGGCCTGTCCACCTGAGGGATCGGGCTTTGAAAATGTGGGAGCCAACTCTAGAGGCACTTTTCCGCATCTGGAAGGACAGGATTCATTGGACAAGGCGAGGATTGAAAGAAAAACGGCATTCATTCATAGAGATAAACGAGGAATCCCAGCGAATCATGCTCAGGGAGAAGCCACTCTCAGGACGCATACCGAAAGATCTCCACCTCGGCATACCGCTTTACCGCTCCTTCCGCCTGGGAATGGATCTTATGGGTCACCGCTTCCTCCAGGTAGTATTCGCCGCAATCCTGACAGACTTGAGCCGGAACGCCCTTGATGATGACTACAGTGCCTCCCCGTTCCAGTATTACCGTTACGTTTCCGGGTTGAGTGTCCCCTTGCTTACAGATCACGCATTTCATCAGTTTCTCCTCGTCTTGAAATCCTCGTTCCATAACAAGGGATCGGGAACATACACGGTGACAACGATACATTCCTCATTGGCTGGATTACGCCCGGCGACCACATGCAAGGGACGATCCTGCACATACCCAAGCATCAAAACGCTCGGATAGGGCGTATCCTCCGGATAGCCGGCAATGACCTCGCCGGATTCCAAGACTCTTCGCACATCTTCCGTTGTAATCGCCCGTTGGAACATCCTCTGCACCGCATGCCGGGTGAACTGGACCGTTTTACAGTCCAAGATCCGGTCCCATCAGAAAGTCCCGGACCTGACCGGCGGTTTCCCGGAATAGTTTCGATAAAGCTCCAGATTGCTTTCCAGAAAGGCCTCGGGATTGAAGATCCCAAAGTCCTTTTTTCGGTCCTGCCAAGCGACCTGTATGTTGGAATAATCCCATCGCTCTTCCTGAAGATCAAGATTCACAAGATCAGCGGCAGTCGCCCAATGGGGTTTATCCGAAATCCGCCTGAAATAGGTGGTCAATAGCCAGATCGTTCCCCATTGACGCATCGCCAAAAGATCGACGGGACGGCTTGGCCCCTGTATTTCACGAAATACATATCCCCCAGATAACTGTGACTCTGGTATTTCTACTGGTATCCGTGAAATCCGTCCATGCGATTCGGTGAATCCGGCTCTCGTTTCTAAAGAATAGAGGGGGCCCCTCCTGGCTTTCAGGATCTTTTTCATTTCATCCCAGCATGGTTTCCCGTTCTCCGGGAGCTGTTTCTGGATCTGACGTTTTATTTTCCGGGAGAGAGCGGCATTTTCTTTGGAGGAGCTAGAAATGATTTCTGTCGATTTATTGATCGGGAAAGAAGAATCAAGCAGGAAAAAGACAAAGTCCGGATCGCCACTGATCTTTCGAATCTGGTTTTCAAGGCCGGTTCGATCCATCGCTGTGTCCAATTAAAAGGGGGGTTTGCCCAATATCGGGAGATTTTCCAGTGACCTATTCTGGCATCAGACGCTCGGAAAAACAATCCTAATGGTTTATGGAATCGTCAAGAAACCCAAAAACATCCAACGAGGAGCAGAAAGAACTACCGATGGATCGCAAAAACCCCTTCCACACAGAGAACACACACAGCGGGAACACAGGCGCAACACATCTTCGACACAGGAATCTTTAGGGAGAAACACGGCGAAAATTCCAAAAAGGAGGCCGTTTGATGTGCGACATTTTTTCCAATGACCGGTTGTTAGTCCAGTTTTTTCAAATCAACAAGGAATGCGACCCGCGTGTTCGCATGTACGTCTACCGGATCGCCGGGAATCGGCCCCTCACACCCGCCCTTTACAAGGGGGCTCCTTTTCCGGATTTTCTGGAATTCCTGCGGGATGATCTGGGGGGCGGAGAATTCCGAATCCTGATCCGGAGAGGTGAAATGATGCTTTTGAGCGGGACGGCGTTGGTCTGGAGTCCCAAACATAACCGCCGATGATTCAAGTTGGGATCAAGCGTAGGGGGCTCGTCCTCACGAGGTCAGGTTCGCAATCTTCCGGGATATAGGACGATGGGCAGGGGGTCAACATGCAAAACAGGAATGAAACCATGAGTCGAAACAATTCAGAGACCCTGGGCTACGGGCCATTCAAACTCGGCCTGACCCTTTGGGACATCAAGACCCTTTCCGAATGCTTGGCGATCAAGACCTCCACCCTGTATGCCTGGGTGGAACAGGGGAAGATCCCCGTGGTCCGGATTCGCCGGCTCATCCGGTTCAGGCCCGAAGACATTTCGGAGTGGCTTGCGGAATGTCCTTCGGTCCCGCCAAAGGGTTCCGGTCGATCCATTAAGGAATCGTTAAAATATAACATTTACAACTATGGGGCCCTGGGGGAAATGGAATAGTTCCATTCCCCATGAAACTCGTCCCGAAGCAGCCGAATCCGGGAAAACTCCTCGTTGGTGACCTTGATGCCTTTTGGGTAGGTTCCCTGGTCCAGTTTGGCCTGAACAGCTAATCCTCCACGTGTTCGCGTACCGACAATCAGCTGGATCAGAACTTCATGGCTGATCAGGGGGCGCCCTCGCCAATTCATGCTGATATACGAAAACAAACGATGTTCAATCTTGTTCCACTTGCTCGTTCCCGGGGGGAAATGGCGAACCGTGATCGTGAGCCCCGTCTCGTCGGCCAACTGTTGCAATTCAAGCTTCCAGAGCCGTACGCGCGATCCGTTGCTTCCCCCGCCGTCGGCGGTGATCAGGAGCGTGGTCGCCCGGGGGTAGGCGGGCTTTCCCATGACTTCCCACCATCGCCGGATGCTCTGGACGGCAAAGGAGGCCGTGTCGTGATCCGTGCCGACATTGACCCATCCGGCATTCGCTCCCAGATCGTACACCCCGTAAGGACTCGCCCGCCCGTTCTCCGGATCCACGAAGTCATGA
>DAHWKF010000110.1 GCA_027343785.1 Leptospirillum sp.
TTTCTCGCAAAGCCCGGATAGGCATGGGCCGACTTCGGCTGGAAGAACACCGCGACGGATGCCAGGGCAAAGAGCGAGACGAACATCAGAAGAGTTCTTCTCATCACTTCGGTCCTTTCGTTAAATGAAAAAACCATTTCGGAGGAAGTAAGTCTTCCTCCGGAGATTCCTGAAGTACCGGAAAATAAAAACAGAAAAACAACTAATTTATCAGCACAGACAAGTCCCACCCCTTTTGTTCTACCATCTCAAAAATACAGAGATCCCTGAACAATGACGATCGAAGCGAGAGCGATTCTGTGATGAATACTCGAAATAATACTTCTCCATAACAATACTGTCAAGCGTTTATTACGAAAAAAATAACGGGTATTTTCCATTGTGCGAGAAAGAAAACTGAAGTAAAAATTGAGAGAGAAGCTCCTGGCCGCCTCTTTCCTATCCTCTCGTTCCTTTTCTCCGCAGCGGCCGCCCTTCTCCTGGGCGGTTCTGGAACGGTTTTTCTCCCTTAAACGGCAAGATCCTTCGATACTTCTTCCTTTTCTTCTTTCCGCTCCTTCCTTCCCTGCTCCATCACGTCAGGTCCTTCCCGACCTCCTTGGCCGCCTGGACCAGGAGCCGTCCGATCACCTGGTTCGCCGTCTCTCCCGTCTTCACCATGACCGCCTTGAGCGCGATCGCGTCCCGTATCGTCAGGTTGTAGGTCCGGATCCGGAGTTCCTCGAGCTTCGCCAGGGTTTCTCTTCCTCTGCCGTGGATCCGGATAATTCTGAAGATGAACTAGAATATACCTTTTCATAGTGCTCGACATTTGGAAACGGATCGTAGAAATGATGCAATAGCCTTTTCCAATCTTGATATGCTGGCGATCCCCGAAAGCCTTGAGTGTGATCTTCCAGCGTTTCCCATTGGATGAACAGCATGTATCGATTTGGGTGTTCCACGCACTTTTGAAGCTGATGTGCGATATATCCTTTCATGGTGCAAATGATACCCTGTGCCCGATCAAATGCCGCTTCAAATTGGGATTCCTGCCCAATCTTCACGTTCAGAGTTGCCACTTCGAGAATCATCTATCCCTCCTTTTGCATAAGGTTTCCTTTGAGCGACCTAACGTCAAGTCAAAGTCTTCTCCCTCTGCGTTATCCAGTTAACGTTGCCGACCGGATCAGTTCCCGAATAACAGCAGACCTGTCCAGTCCCTTCTCCGCACAGAGCATGTCCAGTTTGGCCGCATCCTCCTGGTCCAGCAAAATTTCCGTCCTGTAAAACTTTCTCAGGTTCCGGATCCTCCATGCCCTGACTCTTTCAGAACCCGTCTTAGCGCCCATAACGCCTCCTTTGTATGGTGTTATCCGGATAACTTTAGTATACCATGTTAACCGGATAACGAAAGGGGGTCCGATCCGTGCGGATACACCCCCTCTCCCTCGGCGTGGCGGCAGGATCCCCGCCGCACTCTGCCCGAAAAGACGGCCAGGGTGACTCTCCGGGATGATGATGGGTGGGAGAGAAGAGCGACCGGAAACCTGCTTGCTCCCGCCCGCCGTCGGGCGCTCGGGCGGGTCTGTAAGCCTCCCGGCGCATAAGGGGGTGAAGCACACGCCCCCCCAGCGATTGAAAGGGGAGTTGAATTCTTTTCACATCCCCATCTCCATCCCTTTCCTTTCCGGTTCATATTCCCGTTCTCTTTCCCGATCAATCGGCCGGATCCCTTCTTCCATCTTCCCGTGATGGCTGATCCCTGACGGGATCTCCCTTCCCTCCGCTTCCTTTTGGAGATCCCTTCCGATCGCCCGCTCCTCTTTCCTTTCTTTGTCGTCCATAATCTCGAAGTCCAGGACGTTCAACTTCTCGTTCTTCCGGATAGAGGCGAGAAGGGCCTTGACCTTTTCCAGCGGGCCATCGTATCCTTCCCGATCCTTCCGGGCTCCGAGTTCGACCCCTGTATGTTTGTCGAGAAATTCCCGGCAGACATCGAAATCCTTGTTCCAGTCTTCCGGAATCGAATGGACAAGCTCCGGCCGCTTTGAAAGCAACTGCTCGGTGAAATCGATCATCCGGTCCGTGGGAGCCAGTTCGATTCCCTGGTTCTGGACCATCTTGTCGACCTGGTCCTCCGTCATCACGATCCGCGTTCCCTCCCGGTGCCGGGTCAACTGGACATAGAGAGCGTTCAGCCCCATGCCCGTGACCAAGTTCGAGGAAAAATCGACGGTCTCTCCCTGGCTCTTGTGGATCGTGATCGCATATCCATGGTCGATCTGAGCGTAGTCCCGCGGATCGAACCGGACCTCCGATCCCTTGTCCATCCTCACAGTGAAAACGCAGTCCTTCCCGTCGTTCGTTACATCGATCTTCATCAGTGTTCCGGTCTCCCCGTTCATGACCCCCAGTTTCCTGTCGTTCTTCCTGAAATAGAGCCGATCCCCGGCCTGGAATTCCCGCTTTCCTTCTGAATTTCCGTCCCGGTCCCGGACGGTCGTCTCGACCCGGGGCCCGGAGAAGTGACCCCTTTCCGCCAGGACCTCTCTCGCCCTAGCATTCAGCTCCCGAACGTCGGCCCGACGGTATGCAGTGAGAAGCATCTTGTCGGGAATAGCGGGATCGAAACGGTCCGCCCAGGTCTCGACGCTTTCTCGGATCGCTGCATCCCGGTCCCGGACGATCGTGATCATGTCGGCGTCGAGGTACTTTTGGAGTCCTTCCTTGACCTGTCCAGCACGGATCTCCCGGGAGGCCGCCTTTTGCCAGTCCTGCCGCTGCCGGCGGTTTTCCGTCAGCTCGGCGAAGCCCAGTTCCCTTTTCAACGTTTTGAAGGGATTTCCGGCGGCAACAGGAGGCACCTGGTTTTCGTCTCCGACCAGCAGGAGCTTCGCCCCCGCCTTTTCGGTCTCCCGGATCAGACCGGCCATGAGCCGCGTGTCGTTCATCGCCGCCTCGTCCACGACGACGACGGTCTTCTCCGTCAAGGTCCTCGTGGGTGGAACGGCCGTCCCGTCGTCGGTCTCGTATCCCTGGAGGTCCCGAAGAAGGGAGGCGAGGGTCTGGCTTTTGATCCCGGTGTCCTTTTCGAGCCCTGCCGCCTTCTTCCCCTGAAGACTGGCTCCCACGACTTCGAATCCTGAGGCCTCCAGGGCCATCCGGACCGGGACCAGGACCGTGCTCTTCCCGGCCCCGGCATGTCCTTCGAGAATCTTGATCCGACCAGCCTGGGTCGTCAGGTGCTCGGCCGCAGTCCGCTGTTCCTCCGAGAGGGAAAACCCTTTCTCGAATTCGAACCGGGCCATCGCAGCCCTGACCGCTTCCGGGGTGAGGATATGCGACCTGTCGTCCTTTCCCTCCCGAGCCAAAGACTGGATCTCTTTCTCCAGGGCGAGCATTTCCCGGGTGGTATAGTAGATCTCTCCGTCCTTGCCCCGGAGTTTTACGACCTCCGGATCCCGCAGGAGGGCCGCGACTTCCGTCTTCACCTCCGAAAGGTTCCGGCCGCTCTGGGAGCACGCCACCCCGACGGCACGGAAGAGGTCCTTTTCCCGGAAAACCGCTTCCATCGCCGACAACTGCCGGAGGATTTCCGGGCGGTCGAGCGAAAAGGTATCCTGATACGATCTCTTTTCCAGACCCCGGAGGGTTTGGAGTGATTCTGCCGTGACGCCGTGCTCCGCGGCGATCTTCGTCCACTGATCCCGGAGGACATCCGCGTCCAGAACCTCCTTCCCCTTCCGGGTGTCCAGGGTAGCGACCTCGGACGCTTTCCCGCCCGAAAAGCCTCTCTCGGCCAAAGCCGCCTCGATCTGCGCCCGTCGTTTGGAGAATTCCTCTTCCAGTTCCGGCGGGATCCCGGCCAGGCGGAAATAGTCCCGGTCGGCCTCGATGTCGAACCCGAGCCCCCTGGCGATTTCCGAGGACAGTTCGGCCCGGTACACGGCACCCAGGGCCAGCTTCCATTCGAAAAGCTCTTTTTCGTTCAGGGCTCCCCAAGTCCCGTCCGCTCTCAGACCGAGGTTCTGAAGCATGAGGTGAGTGTGGAGCTGGGGATCGAGCTCCCGGCTCGATCCGTGGCGGTAGGCGGCGGCCAGGAGCTTCACTTGCTCCTTCGTGATCGTTCCGTCCTTCGCGCTTCCCCGGCGTCCGAGAGCAAACTTCTCCTCGATGAAGGCCAGGGTCTTTTCGACCGCCCGGTCCTGGGCGGCCTCTATGCCCTTCTTCACGTCCTCGTTTCCCACGGCCCAGGCGATGCTGACGGACTTCGGCGCGGAAAAGGTCAGATCGATCGCGTATCGACGGTTCTCCCCCGCCTTCTGGACCAAGGCCTCCCCTGTCCGGGGATCAAACCCCTGAAGGGTCCGGAGATGGTCGTCACGATCGACAGGCCCGGAGAGACCCAGGGCTTCCGCGGCGGATCCGATCCACTGGGAGGGGGTCTTGTCCGAGCCCTGGCTGTAGTAGTCCTCGACCGCCCCAACCTGTTTCTCCCTGTTCCGGTTCTCGTCAGGGTAGTCTGCGACGCCGGCCAGGTCCTGGGCCGTCTGTCCCTTCTTGACGGTGATCGACAGCATCGGATCTCCATTCCGTAACATGTTTCGTTATTTCCCCGTCCGGACCGATGCGCCGGGGCGGGAGCCCAGGCCCTTCCGGAGAGAACCCGCAACGTTCCCGGGGAAGGCCGGAAGGCACAAGGGGAGCAGGGGAGAAAAGCAGATCTCTCCTATTCCCGGGCTTCCTCGTCTTTCTCATCGGACCCTCCATCCGTAAATCCCATCCTTGGCGGCTTGAGGGTAGCACCAGGTCGATCCATCCATTTTTTGTTCGAGTTTCCATCCTGGAAGGTCGCAATTCATGAAGTGGCGGAAGTTCCCGCCGACCGCCACCCCGGAGGCATACCCTCCCGCAAGTCCTGTCCGGTAGGCCTCCCACCCGACCCCGCCGGCCAGGACAACCACCAGAACGACGGCCGTGATTCCCCCGATCAAAGCCCATTTTCGGGACTGGATCTTCAACGCCTGAGCATGGGTGCTCTGGACGATCTGATCGATCGCCCTCTGGACGGCGGCGCTCATCGTTTGGGAAAGCGCCTGGTTCAGGGCGGCCTTCGCCGCCTCCTGAGACTTTGCGATCTCCAGAGCCGCCTTCTCCCGGGCCGCCTTGACCTCCGCGGCGGTGGCGGCCGTCACCGCGGCGGAGGATTCACGGAGAGTCTGAGCGATCTTTTCGACACCGCCAACGGCATCCATCGCAAGCTCGACCAGGCACCAGGCCGGTTCGTTTTTGTCGATCTGGTACTTGTGCGCCGTTTTTACGATTTCGAGTTGACTTTCAGGGGGCACTTTCCCAAGCGCCCCGTCCATCATCGATTTTCCCTTTTCGGGTTCCATTAGTTCATCCTTTCGAAAATTGGTGATATGACAACGATCGCTTGTCTGTAAAACTCCCGGACGGAAATCTGGTCGAACAATCCCCATCCTTCCGGACGCTCCCCTTCGATCAGTCTGGCAATCCGTCCTTCCGTGTTGTCGAGCTTCGAGAACGCCCCTGCATTTTTGAGCGCCGGGAAAGAAATCTCTCCGATCAACCCCTCCTTTCTCCGTTCATCCTTGTACCAATTGAAAACCTCAAGTCCCCCTTTGCATAACGGGTAGACAACCCAACGATTTTCAATGTCGACAACGCTCAAGAGCCCGGACCTTAAACTCTCGATCATGGCTTCCGTGGCAACCGGCCCCTTATCGAGGCCATAGGTAACAATCAGTCGATATCCAAGCCCGTCCGCAAGTTCCCGGATCGCCCCGGCGAATTCGTCGATCGTCTCCCCCGCGCCCGAAGGAAGATTCACGACAACCCGCTCCGCGCCTTCTTTTTCGAGCCGATCCCCGAACCGGGCCAGGGCGTTCGCCGCATCCCCGGCCCGATTAAGGTTCAACGCGGCCAGCGTAACATCCGGATCTTCCCGGTATCGTTTCCCCACATCCGGTTGCTTCGGGTCTGTTTCCACGAGCATCAATCCCCCGGACTTCAGTGACCATTCAACCGCAAACGTTGCAGTCATCGACTTCCCGACACCACCCTTGTCCCCATGCGAAAAAAATAGAATCCGATTCATGTGTTCCCCCTTTACATTTTTGGCATGCTGTTGAAAAGATCTTCCGGCTTCTGTTCCTCAATCAATCTTGCTCTGCCCGCGGTCGGAGGGACCGGCCTTTCCAGACCCGGGGATTTCTTCTTCTCTTCTTTCGGACCCGGGATCCACTTCTTCTCCGGCATCACCTCCTTTTCCTTTTTCGCCCGCCGTCGTCGCTCTTTTGAAAATGCGTCACGCATCCGGTTCTCCCGTCCGGCAAAATCACACTCGGCAGCGATCTCTCTCCAGGTGATTTTTGCCTCCCTGGCCGCAGCGATCGCGTCAAAATTCGCCGCCACAACACGGTATATGCTGTTCGAACCTTCCGGCGGCACTCTTCCGGCCCTGTCTACCAACGATATGAGACGGTCACTGATATAACTTTGCCGCTCTTTGCCGCCCTGTGCCGCCACCTTGCCGCCCTCCCGCCTCTTTTTGCCGAATAATGCCGCCTAATGCCGATTTCCGCCGCTCAACCACCACCCGGGTGCATCGGGTGTGGTGACTCCGAGGCCCTTTTCCCTTTGCCCCGGATCCTCCTCCCTCCGCCTCCCGGGATTGTCTCCTCCGTCGGCAACCCGGGTCCCTGGCGTCGGGGTATCATTTCTCCGGATGCAGGATAGACTCCGGGCACAGTTGAGGCGTCCCAAACTTCCCGGGGGTAACCCCGACGGGACGGACGGTCTTCGGCCAGCCCTCGGCCGTCCAGGGGAAAACACACAGCTCAGTGGTTCGGGCTACCTATGGATCCGGGGCGCATTCTTTGGGGACCGACCCTGACAGGGGAATAGGCCGTTTTTCAGAGGAGATCGACCTGGCGATTCAGGTCCTCCGCCGCCTCCTCGTTTGCAAAGGCCAGCGCGGCTGCGGCCACGACGACCAGCACGAGTCCGATTTTTCCCATCCGGACGAGGACCCTTTCGGCCCTCGCGAGGATCCCGAGAGCGCGATCCCGGAACGAAGGCGGCGGGACCGAAAAACTTCCGACGCATTCCAGGTCTTTTTCGAGGTTTTTGTTGTGCATCATTTTCTCCTTTGTTCGTGGTTGACTTTTCGTATCCATACGGATACGATTATTGCATGATCGTTCTCCGGCAAACCGAAACCTTCTCCCGTTGGCTTTCCCGTCTTTCGGATCAGATCGGACGGGCCCGGATCCTGGCCCGCCTGAAACGGATCCGGACCACAGAAAATATGGGCGACGTGAAACCGGTAGGGGAAGGCGTTTCGGAGATCCGGGTCGATACGGGACCCGGCTACCGCCTGTATTTCGTCCGCCGGGAGAATACGGTGATCTTCCTTCTTTGCGGCGGAGACAAATCGACGCAGGACCGGGACATCTCTCGGGCCAAAGACCTGGCAAAAACACTGGAGTGAGCCATGAAAGAAAAAATCACGGATTTCGATCCCGCGGCCTATCTCGACAGCGAGGAGACCATTGCGGAATATCTGACCGCCATTCTGGAAGAGAACGATCCCGACCTTCTCCTGTCCGCCCTTTCCGACGTCGCCCGGGCGCGGGGAGTGGCCCAAATCGCCAAGGATTCCGGACTGGGCCGGGAGTCTCTTTACAAGGCTTTGGCTCCCGGAGCCAAACCCCGGTTCGAGACCATCATGAAGGTCATGCACGCCCTGGGCGTCAAGCTGACCGTTCACGCCTGACTCTCCGTCTCCAACAGTCCCCCTCGTTCATTGGCGGGGATGGTGGAATCTCCGGTTTTTGGCTTTTCCTCCTCGAAATTATTCCGGATGATCCTTCGGACGACATCTCCACGGCTCCGACCTTCTTCTCGCGCTACTTGGTCGATCTTTGTAAGAAATTCGTTGTCGATTCTGATCGAACAATGTTTTTTCACCGCGCCTCCATCCGTATTTTAAATGGTCTATCGTGGGACGATGTGATTGTCTCAGACTGGGAATTGTGAGACCATTCGGATAGATACGGAATAATTGGACAAATGTAAGGCGAATGATAGAATGGAGTTCACTCGGGAGGAATCGCCATGACAACAGCTCTCAAACCCAGGGCATGGACCTACAAGGACTATCTCGGCTTCCCCGAGGGGGGACCGCTTCGCTACGAGGTGATCGACGGAGAACTCTACATGACCCCGGCCCCCAATATCCGGCACCAGGAAATCTTGGGAACCCTGTATCGTTTTATCGGAAACTTCATCGCAAGTGCAGGTTCTCCAATGGGAAAGATTTTTCCTGCCCCCTGCGACGTCGTGTTTTCCGCCGATCCTCTCCAGGTGGTCCAGCCGGATCTGGTCTTCGTCTCCTCCGCCCGAGTTTCCATCGTCACTGAACAGAATATCCAGGGGGTTCCGGATCTCGTCGTCGAAATCCTCTCCGAGGGAACAATGCTCCGGGACCGGAAACAGAAGTTCCGGCTCTACGAACGGTTCGGGGTTCCGGAATACTGGATCGTCGATCCGGTAGAGGACACCCTGTCCGTCTTCCGCCTCTCCGAAGGGACATACCCGGAACCGGTCGTTCTCCGGAAGGAAGGCGTTCTGACCTCTCCACTCCTTCCCAGCCTGTCGGTTCCGCTCTCTTCCGTCTTTTCCTGAAAGACCCCCATTTTGCGTTTTAAGGCCGGTCTTCCGGTCTAAAGACCTTTCCCATTTCTGAATAGGGGAAAATCGGTACTCGGGACATTTCCGGGCAAATTTGGCCTATTCTTGTCTGTGGTCTGCATTCGCTCCAAAAATATCGTGACCGTCACATTCAGGACGCAGCTATTCGTAACTTGATACGTTATCTTTTCGGCGGAGTTCTTTTTTCTACTGGTAACAGCAAAAAAATACATCGAAAGGGAAGAAAACAGAGTGGGGGGATTGCCTTTGTTCTTCAGGGGGAGAAGATAGCCCCCCCAAGAGGGGGTCTGTTCTTCGATCCAAGGCTCTAAAAAGCCTCTATGCTTTTAGAGCCTCTATAGAGAGGGTCGTTTTCCGGGGATTCTGGGGAAACCTTCCGGGGATTGTGGGGAAACTTTTTCATTTTTCCGGGGATTCTGGGGAAACCATCGCCCCCGGAGCGCCTTCCAGAGCCTGTTTCGGAAGGGTTGGCTCCAGTCCTTGTTCTGCGCAGATCACCGCGCCGGTGCTGGATGGGAGGGGAGGGTTCGAAAAAAACACCTTCGGATGACGTTCGTACCGAAGCGTCTCTCCCTCCACATAAATCCCGAAATTCCCAAGCTCTGTCTTGAATTTTTCGGGCTTCGCCATGATTTTTGATATAGTCCCCTTGGTCATTCCTTCTTCGACCGCCCCGATAATTTCCATCACCTTCCGGATTCGATAACGGCACTTCTCCTTGGGAGTTTTATCGTCGTGGGTCAGGAAAAACAGGATGATCGCCCGGATCGTCCCGTCGGGAATCGCTACGATTTCCGGAACCAGCGGATCGTAATGAACCCGTAATTCCTCCTTGAAAAATTGCATGAAGTTTGGGGAAAGTCTTATCTCATAGAGACAGTGTCCCCGCCAGGTTGTCTTGATCCCTTGTCTCTCCGGATTGTCGGGGTGGTTTTCATCGTAAGTATGCATATCGATGATCCCGCTTTCTCTTGTCTTCCCGGTCTTGTTGCTATGAACCCTGAGTTCGGCCCTTCGCATTTCCCGAATCCGGTCGATGAAGCGCCTGTGCCCTTCTCCGCCGCTATATTTTGGGCCAAGGGCTTTTTTCACTACCCAGGCGTCGAACCAGACCGCCATCCCTCCCGTTTCCTGGAAGACCTGTTTCTTGACTGCCATCGCCATCACCATGTCGAGGATCGCCCGATGCTCCTGAGTCAGGATCGGACCTTCGAGTTCAACCCAACCCCAGGGAGTCTCGTATCGACCGATACGGGAGAGGGAATTGTGCGAGACCCGTAGAATCGGCGCAAAGACTGGAACCCGGCTCTCGATCACCGGAGCCGTGGGATTAGGAGAAGACCAGGATCTCCTTCTAGAAGAGGTCTTCTGCCTCGACATATTCGATCTCCTTTCCACCCTTCAAGGATTTCAGGGTCGGTTTTTTCGTCGATTTTTGGGGTGTCCCAGCGATGACTGGATCAGATGCCATCAGAACCCCGCCTTCGCTTCTTTCGAGCCACCATTCCCCACCTTCTTGCCCATAGCTGGCCCTCGGGATGCTCACCCTGATTCTTTTTTCCCCAGAATCGTATTTGACCGTTTCAAGATGGAGGCTCCATCGGGTGTTCCCGACGATCGCATTCGAGCCTCTGGCCGACGACTGGTCCCCCTGCTGGCCGTTAAGGTTTGCAGATTTGTTTGTGTGGTGGACCAGGAGGACCGCCGATCCCGTTTCCAGGGCGATCCGGTCGAAGATCTCCAGCAGAACCTTCATTTCCCCGGAAGAGTTTTCTTCCAGATCGTGCAATTTCCGGAGCGTGTCGAAAATTAGAAGGTCCTTGCCGATTCCTGTTTTGACGATCTGCCTCACGAGCTTTTCATTGAGTTCCGATTTGTCCGACATCAGGGTTGCCGGGCGGCCATAAAGGGAGACGACTTCCAGTCCGTCCGCCTTCGCCCTGCTTTCGCCCGGGATGAACGGGGCAATCGATTGAAGGCGTTCCTCGATGATTTCCGGGGGATCCTCTTTGGAGAAATAGACGACGCCCTTGCCCGGGCCTGTGATGCCGATTCCGGTCAGATCGCATCCGGATGCCTTGGCAAGACCGATTTCAAGTGCCAGAAAGCTTTTTCCAACCCCTTCCTGGGCCACGATCAGACCGACGGTCCGGGGCCGGAGGGACGGCAGGACATAGACCGGAGGTGGGAGAATCTTTGAAAAAGCAACGGAAGGGCGAATGACGGGAAATCCCGCCTCGGCGGGATTCTCCCTTTTGGAAAGCTCTCCGTAAACACGGGCGATATCATCCGGGACGCCATAATTGGCCGCCCGGGTGAGGCTATCGGCATCGAAGATCGCCCGGCGTCTGACTGCCACCTCCCGGAGTTTCCCGGCGTAATGTTTCGCGTTGGAAGGGGAGGCCCACATGTCGGAGTGGAGTGTCTCAAGATAGTCGCGGTCGGAAGGATCTTCTAGACGGTTCCGGACAATCCCCGGATCCGAGTCGATCCCGTCCCGGTCCAGATCGATTAAGGTCTGGACAATCCGTTTGTGAGGGGCGAAATGAAAATCCTCGACGGAGAAAGACAATGAGTCGTCCCGGAGCAATTCCGGTTTCCGGAGCAAGCACCAGATCAGGTTCTTTTCGTTCTCGATGTCGATTGGGAGGTTCTGAAGGACCTTCACTGGCCGGCGATCGGCGGAGGCGGTCATAAGGCCCCCCCTTCCCTCTTCTTGACTCGGGCTCGGGCACGAGCCATTTCTGCCCTTTTCTCTAGCCAAGTCGGAACATCCAAAAAAATAATCTTGGATTTAGGACCGCCAGAAAGCCTGATGAATTTTGGCAAATCGTCATATTGGCCCCGTTGTATTTTTTTATAGATTGAGTCTGTTTTCTGGCCCGTCAGGGTAGCAAGTTCTTTGGGGGAGGCTGTCATCTCCCACCCCCTTCCCATCTATCACTAGTGACGGATTTTCGGGGGCGACCAAGGCGTTTTGGGGTGGGATGGGCGGAAGGAGAGAGATTGAATTCGGAGGGAGGGAAAAGATAAGCAATCAGGTCTTCGAGCAACACGAATCTCTCCCCAATTTCGTTTTTTCGGATTTTGAGGGCGAGAGTTCCGGCCTGGATTCTCCGGTAAAAATGAGGGTAGCTGAGATCGAGGACCAGAGCAGCCTCTTTCAGACGGAGGACTTGGCGAGGGGCGAAATGCGCCCGGAGATAGTCCGGACCGGACAGTCCGGGAGGCGTTAGCGGAGATGATTTTTGGGGGGTGGAATGAGATAATGGCATGGTACATCCTCCGGATTGTGCTCCCGACTTTGAGCGGTAGGGGCCGTTGGTGGGTGGACTCGGCGGTTGGGACTGGCAGGTCCCGCCGCTTTTTCATTTCCTTTAAAAACGATACATCTCATAAAATAAAATGTCAACACATAAAAAATAATACTTCAAATAATACTTCTTTAGTTTACGGAATATGGCGTAACCTATTGAGATAGTATTGCTTCTTGTTTACGCTATTCCTGCATATAAATCAGGGAGATTTTGAAAATATGGATGATCAGATTCCACTCTGGCTACAAGGGACTTTGGACGACATAGCCCAGATAGATCAGTCTGTCGGAGCAGCTTGCCGAACCCTTTATAAAGAACTGTTTCCGATCAAAAAGAAGAAAAGAAAGCCCGCCGAGAACGCTCATTCCTTACTTGTCCAGGCCGTCAAAAAACATCTCGATACCCTTAATCCAGTTCAGGAAGCAATCAAAACCTGGCTCGCCTGCTATGACCAACAAAAATCAGAATATTTACTGAGCAAGGAACTTTCCAAATATAATGGTTCCCCTCGGTTGATGCTCAAATGGCAGGTCTCCCCCGAAGATTCGCCCTTCCTTTTTAGAATTTTAGACTTCCTTGTTTACATGGAAGACGATTTGATTTCGGATTTAAATGTAAAAGAGACGAAAAAAATTATAAAAAAGAAACCTGTCATTTCATGCTATTTCTGTTGGCGTGGAATAGACTCCCCCTCTCATTACTGCTCACACCATACTCAGGTCAACCATCCCACGATATATGCACGATTCCAAGGCCACCTGAAAAGAATGGGGGTCTGGAAAAAGATCTCTGACCGAACAGGCTTCGATTATCTTGTTCCGTACTACCGCCGCTCCGGTCCGGGTCTTTCGGGAGAGAAGGTTGAAATCTTTCAGCCCATCGATTTCCGATGGACTAATTTTGATGCCCCCTCTGTTATCCGGAATTTGATGCCGAAAGCGGCTTCACGCATGGAGGGGGCTCATTGCTGGGAGGCTTTAAAAGAGGGATGGGAGAAGTTTGTCGAGAAAACCCTAGCGGCATTTGAATCAGAATCCCGCGAAGAGATGAATATACTTCTTAATAACCAAGATAAATTAAGGGGAAGGGTTCTTTGGGTTATTTTGGTGCGATACGAACTGTGGTCTCGCTGGTGGGAGAGACACCCATTTCCTGGAAGGGGAACATCAAGTCCACGACGGACGAAGGTTAATGAAAGCCTCGTTCAAAAATATCTGAGCGAGGGATTGCCAAAAACGGAGATTGCCAAACGAACCGGACTTTCACGGCAAGCAGTCTATAAAATCATTAATCGGTTAGAACCCAAAACCAACGATCATGACCAAGGCTAAGGAAGCCGGTCTTACCCCAAGGGAAGTGGCTGAAAAGTTGGGACTGTCAAAATAAGATGAAATACATTCTCAAGTCCGATAGCGCAATGAAACACGATGTTTTTCTTGCCGGGATCTTGCCGGGATGAAATCGAAAAACATGCAATTTAATACAATCTGGAATATTGCCTAAAACGGCTTATTTCCGCCACTTTCAGGAACATTTCATTCACTGTAGCGGGCCTTTTATGGGACTTCGAATCCGCAGGTCGCAGGTTCGATTCCTGCCAGGCGCACCAT
>DAHWKF010000135.1 GCA_027343785.1 Leptospirillum sp.
GACTACAGCTGGAAACCGTAATATGCGAATACAGGCTGGGTTACAGCAGCCTTTGCGGGACCGATAGGCTGCCGCGTGGCAGCGCAACGACCGCTGAATTGGAGACGGCGGCGATGAGCAAGGTGGCGGTCGGGTTCAAGCTGCAATTTTTCGCCGCCAAAGACCTTGCCCTTGCTCGTGGCGGCGAGATTGCTTTCTCCGTCGCCGATCCCCGGGACATCCCGGACGGGGTCGAAAAACCGTCGCCACTTGCGGCAAAACAGTTCCGCTTCCCTGGGCTTGCCACATGTCGGCAGATTCGCCTGATGGGTACCGCAGACGAACGGCACGACGTCCTCCCGGCCATCCAGGGTGAGCAGAGAAACACCGGTCTCCCGGAGTGTACGGGTACGATGGTCGCGCGATGAAAAGAAATCGCCGGAACAGGGTTGTCCCTGCCGATGTCGTTGGTCCTGAACGTTTTACAGGCGCTGGCAATACGATGGGTATGAGAGGTCATCTGTCTGCCTGGCGCCAAAAACCGCTCCCGAATGGTGGAATAGGCCAGATGGTGCAGTGCGACACGGTTCCGGCAGCGATGCCCCCGCGAAAATGGCACCACTACCCTGCAGGTTTCGGAGAGTGCTGCAGAAAGCATGAGCAGAATCATAGCCTGTTCCGCCGCAGGGTGCAATTTGAGAGAAGCCGTTCTCTTCATGGAGAAAATTATACGCCCGCAAAGATAGCTTTATAAACCATCGGGGAGAGGAAGGAGAGGCGAGAACAGGGGCAGGCAACACCTGCCACGCTATCCCTTCCCGGCATGAAGGCCGGGGGTTCTCGCGCATACATGGATGAAACCGGACGAGAATATCCACGCACCATTTTATCAATCCGCTCAAACCCCGACAACCCGTAAGGAAGAAGCATCCGGCTCCAGGCCCGATCCGTCTTCTGAAGACTACGACTACGAGTTGCCGGATGAACGCATCCGGCTTTTTCCTCCGGAGAAAAGGGGCGAGAGCCGTCTCCTTGTGGTGGGTCGCGGAAGACAGTCCGATGCGCTGTTCACCGGACGGATGGATGGCCTTTCCCGATTCCTTCTTCCGGGCGACCTTCTGGTTTTGAACGACTCTCGAGTCGTTCCCGCCCGGGTTTTCGCGCGCGCGCCTTCCGGGAGGAAGATCGAACTGTTGTTTCTGAACCCCCAGGACCCGTCTCCCGTCCGTTTTCTGGGAAAAGGGATCGGAACCGCGACGACACTGTCCCTGCCCGGGGATGGCCGGTTGAAGAACATCGTCTATTTGGAGGAGGAGGGATGTTTCGAGGGTGTCTATGAAGGCTCCGAAGACCTTCTTTGCTGGCTGGAAACGAACGGAGAGATGCCCCTGCCACCCTACATCCGGAAGGCGCGCGATCACCATCCCAGCGACCGTGATCGATATCAGACCGTCTATTCCCGCCAGGCGGGTTCGGTGGCGGCTCCCACGGCCGGACTGCACTTTACGGATACGCTCCTGGGCAGCCTGAAAGCAAAAGGGGTGGTTACGGCGACCGTGACGCTCCATGTGGGATTGGGGACTTTTCGTCCACTCGGAACGGGGGGAATCGATCATCATGTGATGCATGCCGAACGCTTTTCGATTCCGGAGGAGACGATTCATAAGATTGAAGAAACCCGACGTCGGGGCGGACGTGTTTTTGCCGTCGGGACAACGGTCATGCGGACTCTCGAGACCTGGGGAGAACGTCCGGAAAGCTGCATCATGCCCGCCTGGACGCGCCTTTTCATCCGTCCGGGTTTTCCTTTTCGTGTCGTCGACGGTCTTTTGACGAATTTCCATCAACCCCGCTCGACCCTTCTGGTGCTTCTGGACAGCTTTTTGGGGGGAGACGGGCGTTGGCGGGATGTTTACCGTTATGCGCTCGAATCGGGATTCATGTTTTTGAGTTACGGAGACGCGATGCTGATCGTCCCGGACGGACGCGAAAGGGGGAATGCATGACGGAAAGAGAAGGGGCAGATGCAAAAGGGAGCGGGATGCGTCGTGGATGGGAGAAGGCCGCTTCCGGTTACCGGGAAGGACTCGGTATCCACCTGGGGGAAATCGGAAAAAAACTTTCTTTGCTGCTCGCGCCTTTTCCATCTGGTCCTGCTCTGGATCTGGCCTGTGGACCCGGCACGGCCCTGGGTGCCATCCGGAAGATTCAGGGCCAGGTCGTGGGTGTCGGATGCGATTTTTCTTTCAGCATGGTGCGCTATGCTTGTCAGTCCGTCCCCGGAAGCCGGGGCGTTGTCGCCGATCAGGATGAACTTCCGTTCGCTCCGGAATCGTTCGAAGGGGTGATTTCCTCGATGGGAACCATCTTTTCCCGGGATCCGGGGAAGCAGCTCGGAGAGATCGGCCGTCTCTTGAAGCCGGGAGGAAAGTTCGGTTTTTCGGCGTGGGGGAAACCGGAAGAGACGGCTCTTGGAGAAGTGTCGAGAAGTGTGATCGGGGCCTGGCCACATCCGTATGAAGGCCACGTTCCTCCGCTGGAATCGCCTTACTCTTCGGGCAGAAGCGTCTGGCTGGAGGAGCGATGCGCCTCTGCCAGCCTGGTCGTCAAAGAAGTTGTGCCGGAGCGGATCGTCTTTCGATTTCCCGACGTGGATGCCGCCGCCCGGGCGCTTGTCGGAACCGGCCGGTTCTCTTTGATCCTTGAGGGGAAAGAGAACCTGGAAGAGGAGCTTCTGGAAAGGACCAGACAAGCGTTTTCCTCTCATCGGGATCCCCTTACCGGACGGGTGGAGCTCGAAAACCGCTACTCCCTGTTCGTTCTGGTGAAACAGGCCTATTGACCCCTTCAGGAGGCTGACGGGGACGGTGGAGTGAACAGCTTCACGTCGAAGTTGGTCGTGAACGGGTCGGCGCACCCTTCCACTTGTGTGGACAGTCCGAAGGAGCCCGCCTGATGAAACGGTAGCCCTCCAAAGCGGAGAAGATTGATGATCTGCCCTTTCTGGAGTCGGAGGCGTCCCGTGACTTCTCCGCCGACCAGGCGTCCGGATTCGAGGTTCTGGATCCGGGAGGTGAAGGAGGCCACGCCGTCCTGGTCCGATTCGAAGAGCTGGACAAAGCACAGGTAAGGGACTGTCACGGGAAATCCGGGCGTATATATGACCGGTACGACCGGCGTGGGGGGATAAATTCCCACCAGAATCAGCTTGCTTGTGATCTCGATGCGGAAGTCGTCGCACATCAATGTGGATTTTTCCCGGAGGAAATCGGAAGAGGCCAAGGGATCATCCTTCTTTTTGATTTTGAATGGCCGTCGTGAAATGTCTGACGGGCATTGTGCAGAAAAAAGCGTTCCGGGGCAATCCGGTCGAAAATCAGGACGCCAGGAGTCCGACGATCCCCTTGTGGATCAGGCTGACGGCGATTGCCGCCAGCAGGAGGGAAAAAATTTTTCCGATCGCGTTCGAGAGTGTGTTTCCCATGATCTGATTCACTTTTTCGGACCGGGAGAGAAGAAAGTAGATCAGAAGCATGTTGGCGAGGAGCGCGGTGACGACCGCCCACAAGGGGCCGCTCTTGGAAAGGGTCAGAGCGGTCGTCAGGGTTGCCGGACCGGCGATGACCGGAATGCCCAGGGGGACGACGCCAAGGGATCGCCGGGTGAGGACCCGTCCCGAAGGATCCTCATCCTCCGGTATTTTTTGCGATTGCAGGAGTTCCGATACCGAAATAACCAAAAGGAGAATCCCGCCCGCGATGGAAAAGTCCCAGATGGTCAATCCGAGGTAGTCCAGGATGATGCGGCCCCCCAGGGCGAACGACAGGCTCAGGAGAAAAGCGGTGAGGGATGCCGTCCGGGCGATCGTCTTTTTTTGGGGGGCGGGAAGGCCCTGTGTTAGACTGAGAAAAAATGGCAGGATCCCGGGCGGATCAATCGCCACGAACAAGGGCAGGAACGCGAGAAGAAATCGGTGGCTCATGCTGGGCACCTCCAAGAGAGAAAAAGAAAGGACACCCGATGCCGGACAGGGACGACAAGGAATCTGAATTCATTATATCGGACAGAAGGCCCCGGTATGATCTCGACGAATCACAGCCAACCCCCTCCTCTCCGGAGCGGAACGAGGATCCGGCGGCCGGGAAGGTCCGGGACGAAAACGACGTTCCCCTATCCGACGTACGGACGGAGGAACAGGAGAGCGGCTCCCGCCCCACTCCGGCTTCCGACGATGCCGGTCTGGATCAGATCCTCGCGATTCTGTCCGGCATGGTTCTGAACCATTTGGCGTTCGATCCGGAAACGCGTCGTCCGGCCCCTTCCTTCAACATTCGCGAAGCCCGGTTCTTCCTCGGTTTGATGGAAGCGTTCCAGGAGGCCTTCCGGGATAAACTCCCGGTTTCCCTGCTCGACAACCAGCCTGTCGAAGTGGAGGAAGCCCCCCGCCTGGGTCATATTCCTGCCATTCTGGGCGGAATGGCCATCAGTTCGCTGGGTGTCGATCCGCGCACGGGTCGAGCCGAACGGGCTCCCGATTTCGAGTCGTCAAAGTTTTTGATCGACCTGATGGATACCTTTTTGCGAGAAGGTGAGCCTGCGTTGGGTCCCGAAGAAAAGGAATATATCAAAGACATGATCTATCAGGCAAAAATGTATTTTGTCAGCCTGAAGGATCGCAAAAGTCAGGGGTGACCTTTGACGGGCGGTTATCGGGGACGCTCCCTGGTCCTTTTTCTGGTTCTGGGGATTGTCCTCGCGGTTTTCGGATTCTGGGAGATCCGGCACGCTTTTGAGAAAACCCTGCGGACGGATCTTGTCCGGACCGTCCGGGAAGCTTACGAAGGTCAGGTGGAAATCGGATCCGTCCACCTGAATCTTCTGACCGGAAATGTCCTCTTTCGCAAAATCCGTTTCCGGTTTCCTCTGGGGAAAACGGGGAAATACCGAACCCTGTTCGATTTCCCCCGGGTGGAAGGCCATCTGAGCCTCCTGTCCCTTTTGACGCGAGTTTATGATTTTCGGGACCTGACGTTCATTGACCCGTCGATCACCGGGGTATTAGGGGAAGGCGCGGACAATTACCGGGGGTTTATTGAAAAATGGCGTGAAGGCGTCCAGACCCCGAACGGCGGAGGCGCTGTCGTCCGGTCTTTCAAAATACGCGGGGGCCGAATCTCCTGGGGCTTTGCCGACAAACCTCCGGTTGTGGAAATGACGGGGCTTGTGGGGCGTGTCACGTCAAACCCCCTGATGAACCGCTTCGAGGTGCGCTTTTCTTCGCCCCGCTTCCAGATTCGAAAGGCGGGCGGTGGGGTCGTTCTCGATACGGTCCGCTTTTCCGGGAATGTTGAAAAGGGAAGCCTGAGGGATTTCCGTCTGGGGTTGTCCATGCGTCCGTCCTGGTTCCGGATCCAGGGCAATGTCACCCAGATCCAGAATGTGCCCTTCCTGGACGTCTTTTTTCACGGGACGATCGGACTGGCCGGATTCGAACCGCTTCTGGGAGGCAAGAGCGGCGATTACTCCGGTGTTCTGATGGCAGATGGCTAC